>DATJDP010000181.1:0-17273 GCA_035497355.1 Flavipsychrobacter sp. | reverse complement strand
ACATAGACTCAATGTTCAACTACATAGAGCGGAAGGCAAACGACATAGAGCCAATGTTCAACTACATAGAACCGAAGGCAAACGACATAGAGTCAATGTTCAACGACATAGAACCGAAGGCAAACGACATAGCGTCAATGTTCAACGACATAGAGAGAAAGGCAAACGACATAGCGTCAATGTTCAACTACATAGAGCGGAAGGCAAACGACATAGCGCCAATGTTTAACTACATAGACAGAAAGGCTAACGACATAGAGCCAATGTCCAACTACATAGACAGAAAGGCTAACGACATAGAGTCAATGTTCAACTACATAGACGGAAAGGCAAACGACATAGAGAAGGCAGAAAGCACAGCGCAGAAAAGAGAGTTGGCAGTTGACAAACAAAAAAGGACGAACCCTCGTCCCCTTCTCAACCTCTCAACTCCTTCACTTCACCACTCCCCTAAAACGGAAGTCCAATACTCTCCGGTTCAACGATTTGGTTGGTATATTCATTCTGCAGATAACTGATAGGTGCTTCCGCAAAGCGAATAATGTCTTTTTTCTCCAGCCCCCAGGGCTTCCAGTACTCTGCCAGAAGCTGGGAAAACATATCATTGCTCCATGGATGGAAACCGGCATTTTCTGTAGCTGATGGCCTTACAATCCTTTTTCCATCCACCATGTCCACGGCATATTCCTGTTGTGTTTTCAATAGATAGTTCCGGTACACAAAGCGTGCGCAGACTTCTTCAAACTGTACAGGGTGCAGGGTTTTATTCACCAGCTTATCCAGCAGCGGTTGTTCGGCAGCCTGAACAGCACCATTATCTCCCAGGCAGGCAACGATTCCAAATCCATTGATTCCTAAGGAGAAAAACAGATTGATTGGGTCGTCCCGGAAATTGAAAATATCCTTCGAGTAATTGACCTTGAAGACCGCAATGCTCCATGGCTTCTGCCCTTCAAAATCAGTGGGAACAACAAGCGACTGCAGCATAAGGCGGAGATGGGAAAGTCGCCTGAGCAACGGCGCGGGAAGCTGGAAACCGCCGCCTCTTTTCATTTCCCTTTCTGCAGCGATAGAAATATCTAAGTAAGCGATGCCGAATACAATCTCAGCCATCCACTGAAACAGTATTTCTTCGGGCAGTGCCTTTACTGCATCGTACCCCTCTGTAAATGCTTTTTGAATCCTGTCTTCTAAAGGTGTTATGGCGTTGAATGCCTCTGGCGAGCAGGGAACCTTCAGCTCCTGGTAGGGAAGCATCGTGCCTTCAAGCAGCTTAAAGAGTTTGCCATTCAACTGATAGCGGCCTAAAAGCCATTCGGGAAAGATGTTGATCTCCTGCCGGGGTCCGGAAAGCGGAGCGCCTGTCAGGAAGCATTTATTGAGATTAAAATCGAGCGGTTCTGTATGAGAGGACATGATGGCGCAAAATTAAGGCTATATCATTTGCGGCCTGCAGCGCTTTTTATGATTACCGCAAAGACGTTTCGAATGCCTGAAATCAATAGTGATGCTTTACTTTTGAAGGCTGTGCACAAAAAGGAATCAGGGTTTGTTGAGTTGCCTAATGGAAAGCTGCATTACCTGAAAACGGGTGTGGGCAGACGACTGCTGGTGTGCTTTCACGGGTATGGCAATAATGCTGGTTTATTTGCGACGTTTGCGCCATACCTGGAAAGAGATTTCACCATTATTAGTGTTGATCTGCCGCACCACGGACAAAGCGCATGGAAAGAAAATGTACTGCTTGAGCCAAAGGATCTGACAAGACTGGTAGCGCAACTGACCACCGGCTATGGCGTACAGAAGGTTTCGCTGCTTGGCTATAGCATGGGTGGAAGGGTATGCCTTACCATCGCATCGCTGATGCCCGAATGTATTGATAAGATATTGCTGATAGCGCCGGATGGGCTGGTGTTTAATCCTTTTTACTATTTTGTAACAAGGACCTTTATAGGCAAAAGTATATTCAAACGCTTCCTGACAGGGGGAGGGAAATACCTGAAACTGGTGGACTGGATGCATGAAAAGAAATGGATTGACAGCTCCCGCTACAAATTTGCGATGTACTATCTGACCTCTGAAAAAGACCGCAGCTTTCTGCTGAAAGTATGGCCTGCAATGTGCCGGATTGTGCCCGACCGCAAAAGGCTGCGTGCCGCTTTTAAGAAGTATCAGTTTCCGGTGTTTATTTTTATGGGTGCGTACGACCGTATTATACCCGTGCCCCATGCCCGGAAGTTTCAAAGGAACTTTCGCAATGTTCATTTATCTGTGCTTGAAAAAGGGCACCGGGTTTTTGATGCGACCACTTTACCAGAAATGGCCAACTGTCTGATACACGAAACATGCTGATCCTGCTACTTTTTTTCTGGCTGGTGACCATTCTTTATGGTCTGCTGCTGCTGCTATACCGCAGGGGGTGGCAACTGCAAAGCGATTTTGAGATGCCTGAAGATTTTGTTCCTGACACGCAGATCACAGTAATCATCCCCGCCCGTAATGAGGCAGGCAATATTGCTGCGTGTGTCCGTTCTGTTCTAAATAACGATTACCCTTCCTCGTTGCTGGAGATAATAGTGATAGATGATCACTCTACGGATGATACCTGGGAAATAGTCAATGGAATGTCGGAGGGAAACGTGCGCTGCCTTAAACTGGCAGAATTCGTTGACAAAGACGCGCAACTGAACGCTTACAAGAAAAAAGCAATAGAAACAGGGATCGCTCATGCTGCCGGCGAGCTGATTATCACCACCGATGCCGATTGCATCGTACCTGTTCACTGGCTGCAGCAAATCGCCGCTCTTTACCAGAAGGATAAGCCTGTAATGATCGTAGCGCCGGTTGCATTCACCGTAAACGGACAGATGGTGCAGGTTTTTCAATCTATAGACTTTATGACCATGCAGGGAATAACAGCAGCGGCACATCGCCTGAAAATGGGCAATATGAGCAATGGCGCTAACCTTGCCTTTTCAAGAAGTGCTTTTTTAGAAGTCGGAGGGTATAAAGGTGTGGATCATCTGGCCTCCGGAGACGACTACCTGCTGATGATGAAAATGCAGCAACACTTCCCGGGCAGGATTGCATACCTGAAATCTTCGCAGGCTATTGTAACTACCGCCCCTCAGGAAAATTGGAAGGACTTTTTACGGCAAAGAATAAGGTGGGCATCTAAGTCGGGCAAGTATGATGATAAAAAGCTAACCGCAGTGCTGCTCCTCGTCTATGTGTTCAATCTGTCGTTTGTGGCCTTATTTTGCCTTGGCTTCTTCGATTCATTGTTCTGGCTGCTTGGTATAGCTATCCTTTTAGTGAAAACGGCGTTGGAGCTTTATTTTCTCATGCCTGTTGCGGCGTTCTTTGGAAAGGAAAAGGAGCTTATATGGTTCCCATTCCTCCAGCCGATGCATATTCTTTACATTGTTTCGGCAGGCTTTCTTGGGGTCTTTGGGAAGTACGAATGGAAGGGGAGGAAGGTGCGGTAATGGTAGGGATGCGTGCTTATTCAGGTTTCTTTTCCCTGTTTATTTTGAGTTGCTCAAGGTCGGTAACTTAGCTTGCTTTTCATTATTTGATTTCATCTTCTTTTTCCTGGTGTATTCGCTTCGTAGTCTTTTCAGAAAAGCTTGAAAATCTGAAAAAACATTATCTGGAGCAGAACCGGTTTTTCCGGTCAGTTCACTCGATTTCAAAGCTTCAAAGCTTGTGTATCTCTTTAGTTCTGCCATAATTGTAAAGTTAGCTTATGAATCGGTTCACACTGATGGATATATTATTCAATTTACATCATTAAACGGATACAAAAAGGCCACGTAACGATTCGTCGCGCGGCCCTCTACATATTTCCTCGTGCACTTTGTGGTTCGGAAGTACGAAACAGCTTAGCGTTTCGCTCCTTTCTGTTGCCACAGCGTACCATTCTTAGATGCTAACTTGTCCAGGTGTCCCGCTTCATATAGCTTTTGTAAATAATCGTCAGCCTCACTTCTCGGTATTTCTGAAAGCTCAGCAAACTCCCTTGCTGTAAGGGTAGGGTATTTTGAAAACAAGCTCTGCCAATCGGCTTCATATTCATATTTCTTAGCTGTCGGCTGCAGTTTGGCGATTGCACCTTCGTAAACACTTAATGGTTTAGAACCATACACCTTTTCTACATTGCCAAGGCTGTCTGCAAAGAATAAAGTAGGGAAGCCTCTTACGCCCAGACGCTTTGCCAGTTCGAGGTCTTCTTCAAAAACCTCTTTTGCTTTACCATTGTAATCGCTTTGTAGCTGCTGCACATCAAGTCCTGCATTTTCGGCAGCGGCGCTGATAATTTCCCATTTCGTAATGTTTTTCTTCTGCATGAAAAGCATTTCTCTCATCTCCCGCATGAACGTAATGGCCTTTTCCTTATCCTGCATCTGTGCCGCCTTGAAGGCAATGGAAGGAGGGTAAGAGGACGACAAAGGATCTTCCAGCCACACATCTCCATCAATAGGCATGTCGTAATAGGCACTGGCTTCGTCCCAGTGGTGGGCCACATCTGATGGCTTACCGATGCCGCCGCTATTATAGCTCCAATCAGGCAACAGACCGCCCATCCGATAATCTATTTCCATATAGCTGCCATACTGTAGCTTCAGTTTTCTGAGTTGTGGCTCAATACCCCAGCAGGAGGAGCAGATAGGATCGGTATAGTAAATGACCTTAATGGGTTTATTGCCACCTTCAATCACATTTTCTTTTGTTCCGCTGCTTACTGCCGGTAGTTCACATATTCCGGTTTCAATATCACACAAAAGCGGATTGTTTCTTTGATTTTCCATTTCTTGCATTTTTGTTTGCCCTCTGCCGCTAATTGCGAAAAGAGCAAGGATGAATAATAGTAGCGGTGCTTTCATTTTTAAGAAAGTTTAGCATGTGCTTCGCCTTTATACTTCTTACTTTTAGTATTTAAGTTTGTAATGCAAAGGTCCCCAGGCATTATGCACTAAACAATAAGTCAGAAAAACATGACTACCTGAAAAATCAAAATGGAAAGTGAAAATAGTTGTCCTGCTGAGGGTCTTTTAAAGATGCTTTCCGGCAAATGGAAGCCGCAGATATTCCGTATTGCCCTGGATGGCCCAATTCGGTTTAGTTCGCTTCTGCGGCAGATAGAAGGCTCTAATAAGCAGTCGATAGCTGTTGCACTAAGGGAGCTGGAAGAGCAGGGATTATTAGACAAAAACGTAGTACAGCTCAAGCCATTGCATATAGAATATAGCCTATCCGAGAAAGGCAGGTCTTTGATACCCGTACTTCGGCAATTGGAAAACCTATCGTAGAACGGGAGTTATAAGTCCAGAAAAAGAAACACCGTAGGCACCTTTTCAAGTGAAGGCTTTTGCTTCTTCCATGCTGCAATGGTTCTTGTCTTTATGAGCTGATTTTCTGCGGTGATATTTTGGGCGATGCAAAGGCGAAGGTGGTCATTGCAGTTTTTTAGAAAGTCGTCGACCATTTGATTGTTGCGATATGGGGTTTCAATAAATATCTGTGTCTGGTTTTCCTTTTTTGAAAGTTGCTCGAGGTGTTTTATCCTTTGAGATCGAAACGGTTCTTTTACCGGAAGGTAGCCATGAAAGCAAAAGCTTTGTCCATTAAGTCCCGAAGCCATGAGTGCCAGTATGATAGAATTTGGTCCTACAAGAGGAATAACCGCTGCATTCAGGTCTTGTGCAACTGCTACCAGTTCGGAGCCAGGGTCAGCAATGCCCGGGCAGCCGGATTCGCTCATTATGCCGACATCAATGCCCGCCTTCAACCATTTTTTTAGCGTGGGAATGTCTGCGCCTTTGTGTTTGTCAATCGCTGAAAAATGAAGACTATCAATAATAATTGAGGGGTGCAATGCCTTTAAGAACCGGCGTGCTGTACGTAGGTTTTCAACAAAAAAGTGGGTAACCTCCGATGTCTTCGTTGTTACTGCTGGAGACAACGTTTGCAGTGCATCTTCTGCAATGGGAAGGGGAATGAGATATAGCGTTCCGGTTTTTTCCATAAGGCTAAAAATAGCGCTAATTGTTTTGCTATTTACATTTGCCTATGATCCTGCCTGATTCATTCTACCAAAGACCAGACGTGGTAGCCATAGCAAAAGAACTATTAGGGAAAGTGCTTGTCACTAATTTCGACGGACAGTACACGTCGGGGCTTATCGTGGAGACGGAAGCATATAAGGGTGCAGCAGATAAAGCATCGCACGCATTTGGCAACCGGCGTACGAACAGAACTGAGGTGATGTACGGACACGGTGGAGTGGCTTATGTATACTTGTGTTACGGTATTCATCATTTGTTTAATGTGGTGACTAATGTTGAGCATATTCCGCATGCTATATTAATACGTGCTATTGAGCCACTGGAAGGCTTTGAACTAATGCTGGAGAGGAGAAGGAAAGAGAAGTTGCTGCCTAATCTTACCGCCGGCCCCGGCGCCATGAGCGAGGCCTTAGGGATAAAAACAAAGCATACCGGCTTAAACCTGCAGGGACCTGAGATATCTATCGAAGACAATGGAATTAAGATACCTCGTTCCCAGATAGTAAGTGCAACAAGGGTAGGGGTGGCATATGCACAGGAGGACGCGCTGCTTCCTTACCGGTTTTATATAAACGACAATAAATACGTGAGTAAAGGAAAAGGACTGTAAAGAAAAAGCCTCGTCTTTCGGCGAGGCTTTTTCTTTATACGATTAAGTTATTTTAGAACTTAGGACAAGCAAAATTGTATTGAGGCGCCTTCTCGTGCTTGTTGATACAACCGTTGAAGATCAAAGAAAGCTCATAAGCACCGTTTCCGTTTGTTGCAGGAGTAAAGCTTGATACGTTCACATCGTAGCTCACACCCAGCTGCATTTTAGACCACTCAAGTCCTATATAAGGAGCTATTGCATCGCCATAACGATACCAGCCACCTAAGTAAAGAACAGTTCCCTTTTGAAACTCAGGATCATATCCCGGATTCAATACAAAACCAACAGCAGCACCTAAGACTACTTCTGAAGCTGCCGCCTGCTCCTGGTAAAGGCCGCTGGCATACAGAACCACGTTTTCGTTCAGATCAAAAGAACCGCCAAGGTAACCTGTATAGCGTGAGTGAATCTTGCGACCGTTGCCATTTTTCAGGAATGTTTCAACCGGCTGAGTAAGGTGGTAGATGGAAAAACCAGCATAAGCAGTAGCATGATCACTTACGCGGCCAGAATACATCAATCCGGCATTGAAGTCAGGATAATTAAGATCGTTATTGCCTACAGCTTCAGAACTACCGCCTGGGATAACCCCTCCGGTAGACGGGTCGAACTGATCTTCAAAAGCTACCTTATTAAAGTCTATACTTTTTTGTACAAGTACTCCTTGCACACCCAAAGAAAGGTTATGTCTTTTTTCCGCTCCTAATGCTTTATGGTAAGCCACTGAAAGGCCGACGTTAATGTTGGTCAAAGCGCCAAGTCCTGCACGATCATAAAGTGCTAAAACACCTACACCAACAGCATCTCCATTGTTCAGCTTGCCCTTCAGCGTCGCCAAATCGAAAGATAAAGAAGCAGTAGTATATGGGTTATTAGAGACGGCAGCCCACTGAGAGCGATAATTTGCTGAAAGACGAAGATCGCACTGAGTAAGGCCGGTCAACGCAGGATTAAGCGTGAGGGGAGACGCAAAGTATTGAGTAAAGTGCAGATCCTGACCCTGTACCGTACTTACGAAAACCATTGCCGCACTAATTCCGAGTAATATTTTCTTCATCTGAAAAAACATTTGGGATAGTTTTAAAAATTTTTCTGCTACCAAAATAAGTATATTCTGTTTATTATGCAAGACAGATTCTTAAGAAATTCCGTTGGGCTCAGGATTGGCGCTTGCTTCCATAGGCTAAATCGCCTGCATCTCCGAGTCCGGGCACTATAAATCCTCTTGCAGTAAGTTCATCATCAATCGCTGCACACCAGATGTGCGCCTGCGGGAACCGCCGCTCTACATATTCTATCCCTACAGTACAGGCAATAGCACAAACTATATGTATCTGAGACGGATTTTCGTGTTCCGTAAGTGTCTGAAGCGCAAGCACCAGCGATGCGCCGGTTGCCAGCATAGGGTCTGCGATTATCAGCGGACGCGCCTCCACAGAAGGGCTGGTAAAGTAGTGTTGCTCTATTTCGAAAGTACCGTCGCGATGGTGTTTTCTGTATGCAGCAACAAATGCATTGTCTGCTTTGTCAAAATAATTGAGCAGGCCCTGGTGCAAAGGGATGCCGGCGCGCAGAATAGTAGCAAGAACGGGTTGGTGCTCCAGTTCTACACAATTGGCTTCGCCCAAAGGGGTTTGCACCACCACCTCTTTATATGGTAAAATCTTACTGATTTCATAGGCACAGATCTCACCGAAGCGCTCCATATTTCGGCGAAACCGCATACGGTCATTTTGAATGCTTGTATCCCTGATCTCCCGCACCCATTCACTAAGTAAGCTGTTTTGACTACTTAAGTTAGTTACCATATCACTTGCGAAGTAAACCTAAAAAATGTAAAAAGAGAAAAAGCAGTTGGGTTAAGAACAGGCACTGTAACATTTGTGACACTTCCTGCGATAGAAGGAGATGAGGAAATGCCTATGAATGTGGCAGTTAAAGTGGCGTTAAACTGTTTAAGATACATTTGATACATACACCAGACAGCTATTTTTGTACCTTTGCCCACCTTTCCAAAGAGGTATTCTGTTTTTACTTATGGATGTTAATGAAGCAATAGACCGTAACAAGTTGCCCCGGCATATTGCCATCATTATGGATGGCAATGGACGATGGGCAAAAGAACGGGGTGAAGATCGCGTCTACGGTCATAGCGAAGGGGTATTAAGTGTGCGCGATATTGTAAATGCGTGTGGTGAAATCGGTATTGAATACCTGACGCTTTACGCTTTCTCTACTGAGAACTGGAACAGACCCACAGAAGAGGTGAATGCTTTGATGGAATTGTTGGTAAATACTATCAGAAAAGAAATAGAAGAACTTAAGAAAAATAATGTGCGGCTGCATGTGATCGGCAATTTTCAAAGCTTGCCGGAAGTATGCCAAAAGGAACTGAATGAAGCAAAAGAATTGACAGCCATGAATGACGGCGTTAATCTTATTCTGGCCCTTAGTTATAGCTCGCGCTGGGAGATCATGGAAGCCGCAAAAAACATAGCAAAGGATGCTATGGCAGGAAAGCTGAATCCTGATGAGGTAGATGATGCAGTTTTCCATCAATATCTTACTACCGCACAGTTCCCCGATCCTGAACTGATGATCCGAACCAGCGGCGAACACCGTATCAGCAACTACCTTTTGTACCAGTTGGCTTATGCCGAATTATATTTTACACCCGTTCATTGGCCTGATTTCCGCAAAAAAAATCTGCTTGACGCCATTTTGAATTATCAGCAACGCGAACGACGCTTTGGAAAAACAAGTGAACAACTACAAACGAATTCTCCCCAGCATGCATAAAATGATCTTGCGATCCTTACTGCTTACTTTCCTGACCATTTTTTCATTAACTTCTCTCAGGGCTCAAATCGCAATGCCCGGAGAAGGGAATCAGGGTGCATTGGCAAACAGAGCAAATAACGGCCCTGCACCGGCAACACCCAATGAATACACGATTGGCGGCATCACCATATCAGGTAATAAGTTTCTGGACCAGGATCTTTTAATGGCAGTGACTGGCCTTAATATAGGAGACAAAGTCCGGCTGCCAAACGATGAGAAGATCGCTAAAGCTATTCGCAATCTTTGGAAGCAGGACTTGTTTTCTGATGTGAGTATCTCCGTAACAAAGATCATCGACGACAAAGCCTTTCTGGACATTCATATAGAGGAAAGACCGCGTCTGAGCCGTTATAATTTTAAAGGCATCAAAAAGAGCGAAGCCCAGGAGCTTAAAGACAAGGTAAGCCTTGTAAAGTCGAAAGTGGTAACCGACGCTACCAAGCGGGACGCCACCAGCCGGATAAGAAGGTATTATGTAGATAAAGGTTATGGACAGGTTCATGTGGCCGTAAAGGAACGTCCCGATACCACTGTTGAAAACTCCGTGATCCTCACTTTCGACATTAAGAAGGGCAACAAAACAAAGATCAACCAGATCAATATTGCAGGCAACGAGGTTGCTGCCGATAGCCGCCTGAAACGTACCTTCCATTCAACGAAGGAGATGCCCCGCATATCACTGCACAGGGCAGATGAGGTAAGCGTCTATCCAACAGAAAAGATCACGTACGGTGAGTATGTAAAAAACTTTGGTTTCCTTTCTTTATCCAAAACCCTGGAAGCATTAGACCCTTACTTCAGAGTAAAGAGCATTTTCTCTTCCTCTAAGTATAACGAACAAAAGTTCCAGGAAGATAAGCAGTCACTGGTCAATTATTATAATTCGCTGGGTTATCGTGATGCTGCCATAGTGGATGATACTGTCTACTCTGTAAAGAATGGGAATCTGAACATCGACCTTGATGTGAAGGAAGGCCGTCGCTATTACTTTGGCGATATTGAGTGGAGAGGAAATACCAAATACCCGGATGAGTTTCTCGCCAATATCCTTGGCATCAAAAAAGGAGACGTTTACAACCAGGAATTACTGGATAAAAGACTCGGCGTGCAGTTGAGTCCGGAGGGGGGTGAAGATGTAAGTAGTTTGTATATGGATGACGGTTATCTCTTCTTCCGTGTGGAACCCAGAGAAACGTCGATAGTAGGTGATACCATCAACTATGAAATGGCGATAACGGAAGGGCCACAGGCTACCATTAAGAACATAACAATTACCGGTAATGATCGTACGAACGAGCATGTTATCAGGCGGGAACTTTATACTTATCCGGGTAATAAATTCAGCCGGGCGGATCTGATACGTTCTCAGCGTCAAATAGCGAATCTCGGCTTTTTCGATCCGGAGAAAATCGGTATTCAACCTACGCCGCATCCTGAAGATGGAACTGTGGATATTGCCTATAACGTAGTGGAGAAATCAAGTGACCAGCTTCAGCTTTCTGCCGGCTTTGGCGGAGGCGTTAAGTTCTACGGAAACATTGGTATCCTGTTTAATAACTTTTCTGTCAGAAACATCTTTAGGCCTAAATACTGGGATCCGCTTCCTATTGGCGACGGACAAAAACTGTCTATTAATTATCAATCGAACGGGGCCTATTATAATGCTCTGAACTTCTCCTTCACCGAGCCATGGCTTGGAGGAAAGCGTCCTAACGCTTTGACGACCAGCTTTATCTATAGCAAGTACTCAGGCGACGTTACAGGTTCTGATCCTAATTCTTCCTACCTGCGTGTGTTAGGAGGTTCGGTTTCCTTAAGTAAACGCTTGAAATGGCCCGACGATAACTTCGTATTTACCATCGGCCTTGATTACAAGAACTACAAGCTAAAACAGTATAGCCTGCTCGAAAACTTTAATGATGGCTCCGCGAATGATCTCGGTATCAAAATCGTGATAGCACGTTACTCCGTGGATCAGCCATTGTATCCTCGCAGTGGTTCGAACATCAACTTTACGATGACGTTCACGCCGCCGTTCAGTGCCTTCAGCGGTAAGGATTATGGGGATGCGACTACCAAAGAAAAGTATCAGTGGATTGAGTACCACAAGTACCGTTTCACTGCCGAATGGTATAAGAACATCACCGGTAAATTTGTTTTAAAACTAGCTACCAAATACGGCTTCCTTGGTTATTACAATCCTGATATCGGATTCTCTCCATTTGGTCGTTTCCAGTTGGGTGGCGATGGCTTGTCGGGTTACTCTTATTTCGTAGGCAAGGACATCATCTCGCAGCGCGGTTATGAGGTTTATCAGGATAATGCAACCATCTTCAATAAGTACACTGCGGAAATTCGTTATCCGTTCTCTTTAAGTCCAACCTCTACTATCTATGGATTGGCCTTTGTGGAAGCAGCGAACGCGTGGAATACTTTTAAAGACTACAATCCGTTTAAGCTAAACAGGGATGCAGGTTTGGGTGTTCGTCTTTATTTACCGATGTTTGGCTTACTGGGTCTGGATTACGGTATTGGGTTTGACAGATACAACAGGTCGACGGGAAATACCAGCTTTAAAGATATTTCCAAGTTTACCTTTATGCTTGGTTTTGAACCTGATTGATGCACTGATTTTTTTATAAACTTTCTAAAATTTAGATCATGAAAAAGCTATTGCTAAGTCTTCTTTTCTTAGTAGCGGGAACAATGGCAGCTGTGGCGCAACGCTATTGCATCATTGATTCCAAATACATTCTCGACAAGGTGCCTGATTACAAAAATGCGCAGGATAAGCTTGATGCTTTGTCCAAGGCATGGCAAACGGAAATTGATAACCGCATGTCTGAGGTAGACCGCATGTATAAGTCTTATCAGGCAGAGCGTGCCATGCTTTCAGATGAAGTTCGTAAGAAACGTGAAGACGAGATTGTGGCAAAAGAGAAAGATGCTAAAGACCTTCAGAAGCAACATTTCGGCTACGAGGGTGATCTATTCAAAAAGCGGCAGGAACTGGTAAAGCCGGTTCAGGACAAGGTGTTTAATGCAGTGCAGAAACTGGCACAGCAAAAAGGCTACGATCTTGTATTGGATAAGGCAGGAGGTGTTACGCTGTTTTATGCTGATCCGAAGCTGGATCGCAGCGATGATGTGTTAAAATTAATGGGCGTTAAGTAGATTAGTTGGAATAAATAAATAATGGCATTTACTTTGCACACCCCAAACTAAAAAACAAACTAAAAATCTAAATGAAAAAAATCGTATTGTTCCTTGCATGCAGCTTATTTATTGGCACTGTGGCTTTTGGACAAAATAAATTAGGTTATATAGATTCCCGCGAGCTTTTAAGCCTCATGCCGGAAGTGAAGAAAGCGGACTCGAATCTGCAGGCTTATCAGAAGAGCTATCAGGATCAGCTGGAAGATATGGGCAAAGAGTACCAAAAGAAGGTAGGAGACTATCAGGCTCAGGAAAAGACAATGACCGATGCGATGAAGGAAGTAAAAGTGAAAGAGATTCAGCAACTGGAAGAACGCATTCAATCTACCCAGCAAAGCGCACAGGATAAAATAGCCAAGAAAAAAGAAGAGCTTTTTTCTCCTATCCTGGATAAGGCCGATAAAGCAATCAAAGAGGTAGCAAAGGCAAACAACTATGATTACGTTTTTGATGCCAGCGCAGGTGCGCTTTTGTATGCCAAAGACGGCGACAACATTCTGCCACTGGTAAAGACAAAGCTGGGCATTAAGTAATAAGAACTAATTTAATATTTTTAAGAGGGCTGTATCAAAACCATGATATGGCCCTTTTGCTTTGTAACCGACGAGAGGATTTTCCCTTTCAAATTGCTCATGAAACCGTAAGTCTAAAAAGCAGGATATCTCAGTTCGCAATCAACCGCTGCCAACGGTCAACCCGGCATCTATATTTTCTCTGATTGTAGCTTGTTGTAGCTGCTGCGTTAGCTTGCCTTCAGCATCCGCATGTTGCCGTGCATATCCTTTCGCAATGTGGTGCTGGTGTAGCCCATCTGCCGGAAGAGTTGCTCTGTTTCGGCTGCATAGTCTTTGTGCAGCTCACAATAGATGGCGCCGCCATCATGCAGATGGTCCTTGCCGAACATGGCAATGCGGCGATAAAAAATAAGCGGGTCACCATCGGGTACGAACAAGGCCGTTGCAGGCTCAAACTCCCGCACATTCTTATCCAGCGACTTCTGCTCGGAGAAGGGAATGTAAGGGGGATTGGAAACGATAACATCGTAGCGGTGAAGCTGCTGCCAGTTGCTCTGGTTGAGAAAGTCGAGCTGAAGAAAGCTGACCCCCGCCTGTAGTGCCTTAGCGTTTTTCTTTGCCATATCCAGCGCAGCGCTGCTCACATCGCAGCTGGTAATATTTGCCGAAGGCAGGAGCAGCTTTAAAGACACCGGAATGCAACCGCTGCCTGTGCCAATATCAAGAATGGAAGTGTTGGTGTGGCCCTTCAGGTCTTCAGCGATCCATGTCACCAACTCCTCCGTCTCCGGCCGTGGTATCAGCACATCTTTACTTACATGAAAAGGCTTGCCCAGAAACCACTGCACGCCTGTAATGTATTGAAGCGGCTCACCATTCAGCAATCGCGACTGTGCCTCGTCGAACGCGCTTTGCTGCTGTTCGTTGAAGAGCCTTTCCTTCTCCGCAAGCCGCTGTAGCTTGTTGTAGCCAGTCAGGTGCTCCATCACCTCGTGGGCAATAGCGGCGGCCTCGCCTTCATCGTACAGGTTGGTCAGCTCTTTCTTTAGTGTTTGGAAGGCGGTGAGGTAAGAAAGCATGGCGGATGGTTATTGTTTTTCTTGTTTTTCCAGGTGCAGCAATACCGCCCTTATCTCATTGTAAGAGCAGGCATCGCCCGTGGTGGCCCTGATGCTGTTGATGTTCTTCTGTTCGCTGCGCGCGATGGCCTGCATGATGACCGGCACTTTTTCCGGTGCCACTATCTGCTCCATCTTCACCTCTCCGCTGGCTATAAACTGCAGCAGATGACTTTCTATCGTGCCCTTCACCAGTCCACGCTCGGCAGCTATCTCTTCCAGTGTCTTGCCTTGTTTCAGCAGTTGCAGGCTAATGCTTTTGCTGTCTTCTTTTGCGCCCGGCGTTATATTGTCGCCGGAAGGAAGGGAAGGAATGTCTTTATGCGTCTTCTGATAATGTTGCAGCAAGTGCAGCAGGTTCTTTCCGCTTGCCATTCCTTCTGCCATCACTACGGCCTGCTCCAGTTGCTGCCTCTTGCGCACTATCAGTGTGTACAATGGCTGCAATGAGCGAAGGTATTTCTTGGTCTTAGCCTTGGGCCTCGTCTCATCAAAGTGCTTTTGCCATGGTGTGAGCAGCTTTTCGTTGATCTGATTGTGATAATAGTTGTAGGCGGCAGAGAGCCGCTTGTGAAGGCCTTGATAGCCATCTTTCGCACTCTCTGCAAGCAGGCGTCTCAGCTCGTTGAGGAACTTATCGCTTACGTCCTTCATCTTCGCAATATGCTCTACCATCGCTGCCGACCACTCCACCGCTTCCTTCTGGTGCGGCAGCTTCATGCTGGCGTAGGTGCTGTGATGCTCGCGGAATACCTCCAGCATTTTATCCCAGTTAAAGCTGCGCAGCAATTGCTCCTGCACGTATTCCTTCTGCGCTATATCCAGCGCAGGCAACAGTTCGTCGAGTGAATGCCTGCCTTGCGTAAAGGCAGCAATGCGATGCTCCGTATGGATAGCAGCGGCGGTGATCTCAGAGGCCAATACCAGTCCGCTCAGGGAGGTAAGCCGGCTGAGCGCAACGTACACTTGTCCGGGTGCGAAGGATTGCCCCGCATCAATGATGGCCCGCTCGAAAGTCAGGCCCTGGCTCTTGTGAATAGTGACCGCCCATGCAAGGCGCACGGGGTATTGCTTGTAAGCGCCCAACTCCTCTTCTTTTATCTTATCCTCCGCCTCGTCGTATTGGTAGCGAACATTGCGCCAGGTTTCCTGTTCCAGCAAAATCTCTTCTCTTTCCTGCGGGAAGCGCACATAGATCTTATCATTCTTGATCCTGCTGACTACGCCTATCTTGCCATTGTAATACCTGCGCTGCTCGCCTTTGTCATTCTTCATAAACATGACCTGCGCACCTTCCTTCAGCGTCAGCTTCTGCTCCACGGGTAGGGCATTCTCATTGAAGTCGCCGCTCAGCGTTCCCTGAAAAGAATGGGCTTCATTATTCAGCTTTGCAAGCGCACCCTGATTTATTTTTTCTGCCTTGTAGTTGTGAGAGGTAAGGATGATGTAGCCCTCGTCCGGCTCGGGATAGAAGCTCGGATCGTAATGCCTGTTGAGCAGGCGAAGGTCTTCCTCCGTAGCCTCGTTATTCCTTATGTTGTTGAGTATAGAAATGAATGTTTCATCCGTCTGCCTGTAGATTTTGTCCAGCTCAATATGGATGGCCGGAGCGCCCGTCATCACATGCGCATCGAAGAAGAACATGCTTTGGTAGTACTGACTCATCATGCTCCATTCGGTATCGCTAACCACAGGCGGCAGCTGATGAAGATCGCCAATGTACAACACCTGCACGCCGCCAAAGGGCTCATTCAGCTTCTTTCTGAAGTGTCGCAGCACCCCATCCATCGCATCCAGCGTATCGGCGCGCAGCATTGAGACCTCATCTATCACCAGCAGTTCCAGTTCTTCCAGTGTTCTCCGCTTTTCTTTGTTCATGCGGATGTTCCTGAGCAAAGTCGGAAGATCAGTGCCCGAAGAGGGGGAGATACTAAACCCGCGCTGCGCCGTAGGGATAAAAGAACCGAGCGGCAGCTGGAAAAGCGAATGAATAGTGACCCCACCCGCGTTGATAGCGGCAACACCCGTGGGCGCCACCACCACGGTATTCTTGGATGTTTGCTCTTTTATCTGCTTTAGAAAGGTAGTCTTGCCCGTTCCTGCGCGACCGGTAAGGAAAACGTGACGGTTGGTATGGAGAACAAAGGCGGCAGCTATATCAAATAATGAGGTGGTATCGAGATTGGCCATGAGAGCGGTAAAATTAAGAAGTGTAGGTCAATGGGCTTTTCGTTCCAATAATTAAATATTTTTCCTGCCATAGCACCTAATTTTGCGCAGCAGCAGATGAAGAATAATGAAGCATATATGAAGCGTTGCCTTGAGCTTGCCCTGACGGGCCGAGGAAATGTTGCGCCCAACCCGATGGTAGGAGCGGTGCTGGTGCATGAAGGCAGGATAATTGGCGAAGGCTTTCATGCGGTTCGCGGACAAAACCATGCAGAGGTGAACTGCCTGGAGTCGGTAAGAGAAGAGGACAAACATCTGATCCCTGAAAGCACGATGTATGTAAGCCTGGAACCTTGTGCCCACTTTGGCAAGACGCCGCCTTGTGCAGTAAGACTGGTGAAGGAAAGAGTGAAAGAAGTGATCGTCGGCAATGAAGACCCGTTTGAGAAAGTAAGTGGGAAGGGACTGTCTATCTTACGTGAGCATAACATAGAAACAGAGAGCGGCATACTGCAGCAGCAAGGTTTATGGCTAAACAGAAGGTTCTTTTGTTTCCATCAGCGCAAGCGACCTTACATCATATTGAAGTGGGCACAGACAGAACAAGGCTTTTTTGCACCGCTGAATCGTTCGCGCTTCCAGATGAGCAACCGTCATAGTCAGCAACTGGTGCACAAATGGCGAACCGAAGAAG
>DATJDP010000180.1:0-2231 GCA_035497355.1 Flavipsychrobacter sp. | reverse complement strand
AACGCTCAAAGCACTCAAAGCTCTGCTCAACAAACAGTTCAACTTAATCTTTCTAACGCTCTTGAAATAACTTTTAGCGGTACTGGTACTACCGGTGCTACTGTTGCTCTTCCTTTCACTACTGCTGACGACTACGCAAATGGTGTGGAAAGCGGCGCACAAACACTGAAGGTTCGCTCTAATAAGAACTTCACTGTAAGTGTAAAAACAAGCGGTGCTAACTTTATGGTAACTAACGGTGGAGCTACGAGTACTTCTTCTATGCCAGCTTCTGTTCTTGGTGTAATGCTTACTGCTAATAACACAGGCGGACAAATAGGACAAGGCTTTTCTACATCTGCTTACAACGCTCTTTCTGCTACAGCAGCTAACCTGATCACAAACGCTACTAACGGTGGCAACCAGACTTTTGCAGTAAAGTATAAAGCAACTCCTGGTTTCGCTTACCCTGCAGGTACTTATACTACTGATGTGATCTATACTGCTACACAGCAATAATTTCGGATCTTTTTCTTAATTTTTATAAAGCTTCCGTAAAAGGAAGCTTTTATATTATAAGCTAAGACGTACAAGAAAGAAGAATAAAATTGAAGAAATACAAAGGAGTACTAAAAATAAAAAGGCGCAGGTTAGTAACTACCGATTTCCGGGCACGGCCAAGCACCCCAACATCAGATAGATTACGCCTGCGCTTTATCTTTTAACAACGTAAATAAGTATTTCGTTGTCATATCCCTGATGTTGCTATTTTTCGGCCGTTTTTGGAAAACCGGGACAGTATCTCTGAAAATATTTAATGAACTTAATAGGCCATCATCCTATCCCTTTTTGCTTACACTTGCGCATCTTTTTTAATAACTAAAGGATCCGTCTTTTCAGCATAACGCTTTTTTCAGAGGCTGCAAATATAGTTGTTTATCACTCAACTTTGCAAGAGGTAATATCCTTATTTTAAAAAAGGATTTTGCCGATTATAAAAAAGGATTTTCAATATTTGCTATCGCAAGTATGGAGTATCAGCAGTATTTACGCCGTCTCAATTGAATACTGAAGCTTGTCGTCCGAGTCTAAAAACTGAATAAGATCGTCGTTCAAGCCAAGTTTCGCCTGGCTGCTTTTCAGCTTAGTAATCAGTTGGGTCGTTTCGTCTACTACCTGAATAACAAAATCCGTGTTACCGGGGTTGGATTTGACATTTTCTGTAAAGAACTGAATGAGTACTGTGTCTACATGTTGCAACGGGAGCCGGATATAAATCCTTTTGGTAAGGGCCTTCCGTACATTATCAAGCAGCATTATATTTTGTATCTGAAACTCCATAACTCCCGGACGGTACTTATGTTCCCCATAAACACCCTGAACCATTAGCGTCTGCCCGTTGTCAATAAAGTTGTTGTACTGCACGTAGTTGTCCTGCCAGAATACAATCTCCTGATGACCAGAATAATCATTAAGCAACAGCTTACCAAACTTACTCCCCTTCTTGGTGGTCATGTGTGCAGCATCTGTCACGAAACCGGCAATCCGCACTACTCTGCCTTTGTTACTCTCCAGCTCAGCAACTGGTAGAAAGTTATAATGGTCCATTTCGAAGCGGAAACCATCCATTGGGTGAGCGCTCAGATAGATTCCGATTACTTCTTTCTCTCTGTCCAGCAATTCCGGCAATGTCCACGGTTCGCAAAGCGGTATTACTGGCGGCTTTACATCAGGCATGCTCATTTCGCCGAAGAGTGAATTGGTAGCCATGGTGGAGCTGGCCTGGTATTGGTTGCCGAATACCACCAATCTTTCCAGCCCTGTTTTGGGGTCGGTAGGTGGCGCAAAGAAGTACTGTGCGCGGTGCAGATCTTTGAAGCAATCCAGAGCACCTGCCAGCACAAGGTTTTCCAGTGTCCTCTTATTTACGGTGCGCTGATTAACGCGTTGTATAAAGTCAAAAACCGAAACGTAAGGACCGTTGGCCTCCCGCTCCGCAATAACGTCTTCCACGGCGGCTTCACCTACCCCTTTGATCGCATTCATTCCAAAACGAACGATTCCTTCTTTATTTACCGAAAAGCCTTTCAGCGATTCGTTCACGTCAGGGCCAAGCACCTGCAGTCCCATGCGCTGGCACTCTTCCATGTAAAACTTGATCTTGTCAATATTCCCCTGGTTGTTTAACACCGCCGCCATATATTCCGAAGGATAGTGAGCCTTGAGGAAAGCGGTTTGGTATGCCACAAAGG
>DATJDP010000179.1:0-24620 GCA_035497355.1 Flavipsychrobacter sp. | reverse complement strand
CACCGCCAATGCCATTGCCATCGCCACAAAAGCAGCCATCGCCAGTGCCACCGCCAGAGCCACCAGAGCGGCCAGAGCCACCGCCATCCCCTCCCCACACAACAAACCATCGAATACCTTATTTTTGCTATCCCCCAAAATCTTTGTCCTTTGCGTTTAAAGTCGTTGGAAATTAAAGGGTTTAAGTCATTTGCAGACAAAACCCATGTGTTATTGGATCATCCCATTACGGGCATTGTGGGTCCGAATGGCTGCGGTAAGTCGAATATCATTGACGCCATCCGCTGGGTCATCGGCGAGCATAAGATAAAGGCCTTGCGCTCCGACAACCTTGAAGACCTCATCTTCAACGGCTCGCGCTCGCGCTCGGCTTCCGGCATGGCAGAGGTGTCGCTCACCTTCGAGAATACCCGCAATCTGCTGCCTACGGAGTTCACCACCGTTACCATCACCCGCAAGTTTTACAAGAACGGAGAAAGCGAGTACCGCCTCAACGATGTAAGCTGCCGGCTGAAAGACATTCACAACCTCTTTCTCGATACTGGTGTGAGCAACGACTCTTATGCCATCATTGAGCTGGGTATGGTGGATGACATCATTAAAGACAAAGACGGCTCCCGCAGAAGGATGCTGGAACAGGCGGCGGGCATATCCATTTATAAAACCAGAAAGAAAGAAGCAAAACAAAAGCTGGAAGCCACGCAGCTGGATATTGCCCGTATAGAAGATCTGCTGTTTGAGATAGGCAACAACGTACGCACACTGGAAAACCAGGCGAAGAAGGCAGAGCGGTACTTTCAGATAAAGAATGAATATAAAGAAGTGAGCGTGGAACTGGCGAAGGCATCGCTGGAGCAGTTTAACGACCAATATAAAGAGCTGAATGAGCAGCACGACCGCGAGACGGACCGCAAGACGGAACTGGAAGCGATAGTGGCTACTGAGGAGGCAAACGTAGAGCAGCAAAAAGTAAAGCTGATACAGCGCGAGCAGGAACTGAGCGCTTTGCAAAAGCAATTCAACGAACTTGTGAACCGCATCCGTCAGTTGGAAAGCGATAAGAAGCTGGCTGCCCAGCGGCTGGATCATCTAAAGGAAAGAGAAAGGAACCTTAAAGAGTTTCTGACCGGGGCGGATGTGCAGTTGCAGCAGTTGCAGGAGTCCATCGCATTTGCCGACACGCAGATAAAAGACGAAACAGAACTGCTGGAAGAACTGCGTGATCAGTTGGAAAGCCTTCGCAGCTCTGTAGATGAAAAGCGCGAAGCATTTGATGAGAAGAAGAGAGCGCTGGAACACCTGCGCAATGAATACCAGCAAAAGCAACGCACGCAGTTTGAAGCAGAAAAGAAAGTGGCTGTTGCCGATACGTCGGTGATGAACCTGCAGCGCAGTAAGCAGCAGATACTGGAAGAAAGATCGCAACGCCATGCGCAGATAGCGCAGCTGACTACAGAGAAGAGCGGTGCCCAGGAGCAACTTGAAGATAAGCAAGGCGAACTGCAGGACCTCATCACTAAGCATGAAGAGGTAAAAGGTAAAATATTGCAAAGTCAGGAGCAGTTGGAAATCCTGCGCGCGCAGCTGGTGGATGAGAACCGTAAGCTGGACTCACGGCGCAATGAACACGACCTGCTGAAGTCGCTGGTGGAGAGCCTGGAAGGGTATCCCGACAGTATCAAGTTTCTGAAGAAGAACAAAGAATGGAACAGCAATGCGCCCTTGCTTTCGGATGTGTTTGTGGTGCAAAACGAGTACCGTACCGCATTGGAGAACCTGCTGGACAACTACCTGAACTATTACATAGTAGACAACATCGCAGAGGCAGCGCAGGCAGTGCATCTGCTGGAAAGCAATAAAAAAGGAAAGGCCAATTTCTTTATCCTCAACCAGTTTGAGGCTGTCACTCTGAGCTCGTCGAAGAGAGAAGGGCCTGTCACTCTGAGCTTGTCGAAGAGAGAGGGCAGGGAGCAGGAGGCAGAGAGCAGAGGGCAGGAGGCAGAGAGCAGAGGGCAGGAGGCAGAAGGCAGAGGGCAGAGCGCAGAACTGATTCCCGCGTTGACTGTGGTGAATGTGGATGAGCAATACGAGCCTTTGGCGCAGCAGCTATTGGGTCATGTTTATATAGCGAAGGACGGTCTTGATGTGGCCAGCTACCAGATGCAGAACGGAGATGTGATCGTATTGCAGTCGGGAAAGATGGTGCGTGGTCATTATCATCTCGGCGGTGGCTCTATAGGTGCGTTTGAAGGCAATAAGATAGGCCGTGCGAAGAACCTGGAGCGACTGGCAAAAGAGATAGCTGACGTGACACAGAAGACAACTGAGCTGAAGCAGAACATTGCAGAGACACAGACGAAGATCACCGGTTTTAACCAGGAGCTGAACGACAAGGCAATTGAGCAGACCAAAGTGGAGATCAATAAGCTGCAAAACCACATCGTCAACCTCGGCAACAGAGCTGAGAACTTCGAGCAGCTGAATCAGAATGCGGAAAAGCGCATGCAGGACATTCAGGAGCAGCTCGACAACACCCAGGAAGACATAGGAGATACGAGAAGCGAACTGGAAGAGATAACAGAGCAGCTACAGTCCGTCCAGCAAAACATAAAGAAAGCAGAGACGGAATTTCAGGCAGTAGAGCAGGAGTTCAACTTCGCGAGTCAGCAATACAATCAGCAGAACATACAATACACCCGGCAGCAGAGCAAGCTGGAAGGACTGAAGCAGGAGCTTAGCTTCCGTAGCAATCAGCTAAACGATCTGCAGCGCCAGATAGCCACCAACAAAGAGCAGCTGCAGCAAACAACCGTACATCTCTCCGAAACAGAAGGGAAGTTGCACGGTGGTGATAATGAGCTGTATGAGCTGATGGCCAAGAAGGAAAAGGATGAAAAGGATCTGAACGAGAAGGACCGCCAGTATTATGAGATGCGCAACAATATCTCTGCACAGGAAGGTCAGCTGAACCAGAAGCGGAGGGAGAAAGATCAGGCAGATGTGTTGCTGAACGGCATTAAGGACAAGCTGAACGAAATGAAGCTGCGTCTTTCCGGACTGAAAGAGAGGCTGAATGTAGAATTTCGCGTGAACCTTGATGAGATACTGGATGAACCGCGGAAGAATGAGATGACACTGGAAGAACTAACCTCAGAGTCCGAGCGGATGAAGAAGCGGCTGGAGAATATAGGGGAAGTGAACCCTACCGCCATCGAAGCATATACAGAAATGAAAGCCCGCCACGACTTTATCCTGGAGCAGAAGACCGATCTGGTGGATGCAAAGGAAAGCCTGCTGGCAACGATAGAAGAAGTGGAGAATACCGCGAACACTAAGTTCCGGGAGACCTTCGACCAGGTGCGTGAAAACTTTGGCCATGTATTTAAAGCTTTATTTACCGAAGAAGACACTTGCGATCTGCGCCTTACCGATCCGGACAATGTAGCAGAAAGCGGCATTGAGATCTATGCACAGCCCAAAGGCAAACGCCCGAGCACACTGACGCAGCTATCGGGTGGAGAGAAGACGCTTACCTCTACGGCGTTTCTGTTTGCCATCTACCTGATCAAACCAGCGCCGTTCTGTATTCTTGATGAAGTGGATGCGCCGCTGGATGATGCCAACGTGGGCAAGTTTACCAATATGATCCGCAAGTTTTCAGACAATTCGCAGTTCATCATCGTAACGCACAACAAGCAAACTATGGCTGCCGTAGACGTGATCTATGGCGTAACCATGCAGGAAGCAGGCGTAAGCAAGCTGGTGCCGGTCGACTTCAGGAGCCTGAATTAGTTTCAGAGAGCAGAGAGCAGACGGCAGACGGCAGAAAGACTTGTCACTCTGAGCTTGTCGAAGAGAGAAGGCGGAAAGGGCCAGTTGGCAGTTGACAGTTGGCAAAGAGGAAATGAATCAGTTGGGCAATTGGGAGTTGGCAAAGAGGAAGCCCTCATTGCCCGAGCCATTGCCAAAGCCATCGCCAAAGGTCATCGCCAAAGCCAATAGCCCTTATGAAAATGGAATGATGGAGATAGTGCCGTCAATTTCGAATACTGCATACTTGATCTGATCCATCCGCTCAAGGCCTTGTGTTTGTCGCGCCGCCTGAAGTATGTCTTCTTCTTCCACCCTGCAACATTTCATTCGTTTGGACAAAGGCTTTCCTTTATCCACAATGATCAATGGAGTGCCTTCTGTAGCCTTATCTACGGCCTTAAATTTAACCTTGAGCAGAGACAATAGAAGGTCGGCACCTACCAGCGTCATAATGAGCAGCATACAGGTGACAAGGGAATTGTCGTTGCCTACCATTGCCGGCTGGGTTACTTCGCTGATAATGAGCAGCAGCACAAACTCGAATGTTGTGGTTTCTGAAAGGCTTCGTCGGCCGCTGATCCGGAAGACGATGAGCAAAAAGGCATAGATAATCAGGCCTCTGAAGACTGGATTCATGATCTATGGGTATATGAAGTGATTTAAATGAAACTTCCTGTCATTAACTAATATATCGCCGGAAACAAAGCCAAAGTCCTCCGCGCTGATAAAAATCCTGATGGAAGACACCCCGGCTGTTTGAAACACATATTCAACATATCCGTTTGCCACGCCGGTAAAATGTGGCTCAGGTATCGTTTTCTCTACGACGAAATGTTTCATATAATAGGCAGGAAACCGTACTACTGTAAATGCTTCTGACTCATTTTGATGCAACGCTAATTCCGTTTCGTTCTCCCTCCGCATAAAGTACTGATACTTCAACTCCATATTGCCACTCTTAATGCTTCTGCCACTGAGAAGACCTGTACCAAAAAGTCCGAGGCAGGCCGATATCAGCAATATGAAAACAACTATCCGCGCTGTGTACTGAACCGAAAGCGTGCGCCGGAAGTAGGGAACGTCTTCTTCTATTTGAAGGGCGCGGCTGCTTTCGGTTGTGTCTTCGAACTCCGTCATAATGAAGAAATAATCATTTAGATTGAAAAAACCCTGCCATACATCGGTCTGCCTAGTTCAGGTACAAATTTTAAGAAGCATTAAAGACCCGAATGGCAAAAGCGAAACGAAATAGCAAAACGGAGCGTTATCCCACTTACTCCATCAACCTTGATGAGCAGGGGATGTTTACCCTGTGTTTCGAACTTGGAAATGAGAGTCAATGCTTTACCTCCTTTCATCCGCCTTCTATGGATGTGCGCTACAAGCGAAATATTGTACCGGCGCTATCGAACCGCAAACAAAGTCGCAGCGAAAAACCGTGGGATAAAGGAACCTATAGCATCACTAAAATGAAGACCAAAGCTGAGACGGAAGCGGCTTTTAGTGAACGTTTGAAGGAAAATAAGCTTTCAGTGATTTTGGATGGAGAGAAGCTGCAGGGAAGATTTGCCATTCATAGAGAAGAAACCGGTTGGCATATCTATAAGTACAAAGACAAATATGCAAGGGAAGAAGACCCGCTCTCTATGGAGCTACAGCGAAGCGTGAACAGATGGCATATCAGCAAGGAAGAGATTGAATCGCACAAGATCGGTAAGCAAAAGCAAGCTTCAAAGAAGGATAAAGAGCCAACGGAACCAGAAGAGGAAATAACGCCACTACTAACCCTGGACGGAAAGAAATTCCACTTTCAGTTCTACAGGCAATTAGCTGGAGAGCGGCTTGTTTGCATGATAAACGAAGCTTCTAAAGCACCCTTTGTGATGAAAGAGGCAAGAAGCAATCAATGGAAAATAATAACTCCGGTGCCAGATGATGTCGCAGAACAGGAAAAGCAGTTAGCCACTCATGCAAGGAAGTTGTTGGCAAAAGCAGCTGAGAATCAGTAACCTTTTACAGGCGCACGGTTTTTGAGTACCATAAGGGATTGTTGGGTAGAAAGTGATTACTCAGTTATTTCCGGTCCCATAAACTATTGCAAAATTGAACAAACAATGAACACTTTGGGTTTCTTCCAGCAGATATTTAACCACTCCAAAACCGTGGCGTTCATATTAATGAACGAGGACGGCATTATACTTGACTCAAATCTCACCTTCACAACCAGTTTTGGCTATGAAAAAGAAGACGCGGTCAATAAATACTTCAGATTCTTATTTACTAAAGAAGATCAGGATATCGGCAAGCCAGAAGTGGAGTTGGAGATCTGTAAGACGAAAGGTGCGGCAAAAGATGAGAACTATCTGATGCATAAAAATGACAGAAAAATATGGACATCGGGCGAAACGGTTAAAGTAGTGGGAGAGGACGGATCAGTTTATCTTGTAAAAATCGTACATGCGAATCATGCGAAAAAAGTACTCGAGAAATATGTAGCGGAGTCCAATGAGTTTATTGAAGCCTTGTTTGATTCGGTGCAGGACAAAGGTGTCCTGATGATAGACAGCAGAATGAAAGTGATCCGATACAACAAGACCTTTTGTTCCCTCTTTAAGCTGCAAGACACGGAAGTGGAAAACCGACGACTAACAGACCTTCACATTCCTTTCATAGAAACGTTGAAAGAAAATATACGGAAGATATTTCTGACAGGCGAAAAAGTAAGCTTTAAAGACCTCACAGTGTCGAATAATAGTGGTGGCGAAACGGTTCTACTGTCCGTAACAGAAAAGCTAATTGAGGTTGATGGAGAAAAAAAGCTTTTAATGGTTTTTACCCCGGAATAAAAGCTGTGTAGCGGCTTCATCTTAAACACTCACCCAGTCTTTGCCTGTTGCCGACTCTGCGCACTTAAACGATTTCATATTTCCCGGTATAACGTGGCCCACTACCTCCGCAACCTTGTTGAGCCAATTCTGATCACGACAATTGCCAACCTGCGCCTCTTTCTTTTGCCACCTCATCAATTATGCGGAACGATGTTGAAAAGCAACTATCGTTCATTAAAAAGAGCGCTAACAGCGCCCTTTTTTCTATCTTATTTAGTTACTAAAATGTTACTGCTGAAAAAGTGTGAAGCCGAAATTGTTGTTCGCTCCGTCTTTCACCGTGAGGCTGCTGTAACTTCCAGGCTCATAACCATCTTTTTGAAAAGACACTTTATAGACGCCCGAAGGTAAACCACTGACAGAGAAAGTACCGTCTTTTCCTGTAGTCACTTGTTTTTTCACGTCGTCGGAGGCTCTTGAAGTGATTACAAGTTTTACATCACTCAAAGGCTTGAAATTGCTCACATCCTGAATAATTCCCTGCAGCACATTAGTTTGGCTTACCGCCTCAGTGGTTGTTTTGGAATCATTGTTCTTTTCTGTGTTTTCAGTGGCTGCAAATGTAGACAGCGGCAGTGCGAGCATTAATGCAATGAGTAGCTTCTTCATAGTTTAGGATGTTTTTTATTGTATTTTAAAGTTACGAAACCGAGAGTTTCATAACAAAGGAATACTGTTAAAACCCCTTAGTAATCAATGCTTTTAAGATATTTTTAGCACTTTTAGCTCCCGAGTTGGGCTTGGATAAAACTGCGATTTCGCCACGATAACGGCAATTTTCCCTCGGATAAAATTAAGTGTTTACGGCGCGGACTGTTTCTCGCAACTGTCAAGCTTTGTCACTTCTGCAGGGAACGATTTCCTAGTTACGACATGACGAACTCTGAAAGCACTTCGCCGGCTATATTCCTGTAATCAGTGACAGACATTGGCTTCCGGTAAAACTTATCACAACCTAAATTATAGCACTGCTGCTCATCTTCGTGGCGAGACGATGACGTCAATATCACGGTTGGTATATTCTTAAGTAAAGGATCTGTTTTTAATTCGTGTAGTGTTTGATAACCATCCTTAAGGGGCATATTCAGGTCTAGTAAGATAAGCCCTGGGGTTGTAGGGACTTCTTTAAGGTACCTCAGTAGTTGCTCTCCGTCGCTCACACACTGAATAGCGCCTGGGAACGAATTACGTTTCAGCGCGTCCTTAATAAAATCCTGATCGTCCTGATCATCGTCTGCAATAACTATTAAAAAATCTTTCGTAACTAAAACCACATATTAAATTGAGTAACGAAGTTACTTCTAAAAGCTTCAATGTTATGCTAAATAAAAACATGAGCGGCACAATTTTTATACCATTTCATTACTAATCAAGGCGTTTTATGGACCAGCTCCCTACACAACAAACAGTTGCTAAGCGGAATAATGTAAAAATATTTGGAAAGGGCGATCAGCCAATGATCTTTGCCCACGGCTTTGGCTGTGATCAGAATATGTGGCGTCTTGTCTATCCTTCATTTGAGGATAAGTATAAGATCATTCTCTTCGATTATGTTGGTTCAGGCAGGAGTGATCTGACAGCTTACAATCCTGAGCGCTATAGCGACCTGAATGGATATGCTGAGGATATTCTGGATATCATTCGTGAGTTCGATCTAAAGGATATAATACTCGTTGGGCATTCTGTAAGCAGTATGATTGGTTTGCTTGCGGCCGTAAAAGAACCATCTGTTTTTGAAAAGCTGGTCTTTGTTGGTCCGTCTGCCCGCTATATCAATGACGAGGGTTATCTGGGCGGTTTTGAAAGGAAGGACATTGAAGAGCTCCTTGATACAATGGAGAAGAATTATATAGGCTGGGCCAATTTCCTCGCGCCTGCTATCATGAAAAATCCAGACCATCCTGAACTGTCTGAAGAGCTTACGGAGAGCTTTTGTTCTACTGATCCTGTTATAGCGCGTCGCTTTGCCGAAGCGACTTTCTTTTCGGACAACCGCAACGATCTTCACAAGCTGAAAGTGCCTTCTCTTATTATGCAATGCTCCGACGATCTCATTGCACCTGTAGAAGTGGGGGCCTATCTTCATGAAAATATTACTGGTAGTTCTCTGCGGCTGCTGAGTGCAACGGGGCATTGCCCTCACATGAGTGCACCGGAAGAAACGATAACGGTGATTAAGGAATACCTCGATGGAATCAATCTCAACTAAGAAGACTTTTGCTGAAAGTTTGCTGGATAATGCTCCCTGCGGGTTCATTGTATTTAATGACGCAGGCGACATTCTCAGGGCGAATAAGACTGTGGCAGAGATGTTGGCAAATACGGTCGCGGATATTGAGGGGAAGAAGTTCGAATCGCTGCTTTCTATCGCTGGAAAGATATTTTATCACACCCATTTTTTTCCGTTAATAAGGCTTCATGAAAAGGCTGAGGAGATATTCCTTACGTTGATAGCGGCTGATAAAGCTGAAGTGCCGGTGCTGATAAACGCAAAGCGAGTGCTTAATGCAGAAGGACAATATGAGAATCATTGTGTGCTGATGTCGGTGCCGCAGCGGAAGAAATATGAATCGGAGCTGCTGGACGCAAAGAGGTCGCTTGAGCAATCGCTGAACAAGAATGAATTACTGCAAAAGGCAACGCAGGAGTTAGAGAAAAGCAAACAGAGTCTCGACCGGCAGGTGACGCGTTTATCCAACCTCAACAAAGACCTCGTACAGTTCAGCAAAGTGATCTCTCACGATCTGCAGGAGCCGATTCGCAAGATGGCAATGTTTACAGATATCATTCACAGGGAAGAACATTCGAAGTTGTCGGCTACAAGCAAGACGTCATTAGAAAAAATAAAAAAGGAGTCACGAAGGACACGAGACCTTATTTCGTGCCTGCAACAATATGTAAGCGCTGAAAATGCAGAGAACATCCCTACGCCCTGCGACCTCCCCGAACTGATTACCCGCGCGAAGCACAAGGCCGTTATTGATTCCCGTTTCGAAGATGTAGACGTAACAGCAAGTGGTTTATTAGTAATTGAGGGGCATTCGGAACAATTGGAGCTACTGTTTTATCATCTGCTATTGAATGCAATACAGTTTAGGAAGGAGGATCAAAGAGTATCCGTACTTATAGAGGCGGAGGTGATTCAACAAAATAGTTATCAGGCGATAGAGGGCAAATATCGCTACATAGACTTTCTTAGAATCAGGCTTTCTGATAACGGCAGGGGCTTCGGCAATCAGTATAAGGACTACATTTTTGACCTGTTTACCAAGGTGCATCCTGAGGTAAGCGGACTTGGTTTCGGGCTGGCGCTTTGTAAAAAGATCGTTCAAAACCACTATGGGGCAATAACGGCTGCATCTGACGGGGACGGCTCTGTCTTTACCATATTGCTACCTGTGTCGCAGAAGTGGGATCGGTGAAGACTTAACCATTCTTGGTGGAAGCATCATCAATGTATTGGCATAGGCTTTACAGCCCCATCTCTTCCACCAAATCTTTTTCCACACGAAGGTTGTCAATGATAAATACCTGGCGTTGCGGTGTGTTTTTGCCCATGTAGTATTCCAGCAGTTTCTGAATATGTTCTTCCTGCTTTAGAAGTACCGGCTCTTTCCGCATGTCCTCACCGATGAACATGGCAAACTCTTCGGGAGAGATTTCCCCCAGTCCCTTAAAGCGGGTAATCTCCGGCTTCGCGCCCAGTTCCTTTATTGCCTTTTGTTTCTCGCTTTCATCATAGCAATAAATAGTCTTCTGTTTATTGCGGACGCGGAAGAGAGGCGTTTCGAGGATATAAACGTGTCCATTTCTTACCAGATCAGGGAAAAATTGCAGGAAGAAGGTCATGAGCAGAAGGCGGATATGCATACCGTCTACATCTGCATCGGTGGCTATAACAATATTGTTGTACCGCAAGCCTTCGAGTCCTTCTTCAATATTTAAAGCATGCTGCAGCAGGTTAAACTCTTCATTTTCGTACACTACTTTCTTGGTCAGGCCGTAGCAGTTAAGCGGCTTGCCTCGAAGCGAGAAAACGGCCTGGGATTCTACACTTCTTGATTTGGTAATAGAGCCGCTTGCCGAGTCGCCCTCGGTAATAAAAATTGTTGATTCTTTTTGTTTCTGGAAGAACTCATCCTTGCCTTTTGCAGGAGGTTCGCTATTGAAGTGAATGCGGCAATCGCGTAGTTTCTTGTTGTGAAGATTTGCTTTTTTAGCACGCTCATTCGCCAGCTTACGGATGCCCGAAAGCTCTTTACGTTCCCGCTCACTCTGCTCAATCCGCTTTTTCATCGCATCGGCTATCAGCGGATTCTTGTGGAGGAAGTTGTCCAGTTCTTTTGTCAGGAAATCGTAGACAAACGAACGCATACTCGGTCCGTTTTCCCAGACGTTTTGAGAGCCGAGCTTCGTTTTCGTCTGCGATTCAAATACAGGCTCCTGCACTCTTACTGAAACTGCAGCGCAGATGCTTTGACGAATATCAGAAGCATCATAGTCTTTCTTGAAAAACTCCCGCGCTACCTTTACAAATGCTTCTCTAAAGGCAGCCTGATGGGTGCCTCCCTGCGTAGTATGCTGACCGTTTACAAAAGAATAAAGGTCCTCACCATAGTCGCCGGTATGCGTAATAGCCACCTCAATGTCTTCCCCTTTCAGGTGGATAATAGGATAGCGCATATTTTCAGGATTGGTCTTACGCTGCAGCAGGTCCAGCAATCCGTTTTTAGAGAGATAGTTCCTGCCGTTGAAATTGATGGTAAGCCCTGCATTAAGGAAACAGTAGTTCCAGAGTTGATTCTCTACATATTCGCTGATAAAATGGTAGTGCTTAAAGATGCTCTCGTCGGGGCGGAATGTAACAAGTGTGCCGTTCGGTTGATCCGTATCCGTTTCTTTATATTCCTTTGTCAGTATCCCTTTATCAAACTCAGCGGCTTTTGCGCGTCCTTCCCTAAAGGCTTCCACACGGAAGTATTTGCTAAGTGCGTTTACGGCCTTAGTACCTACACCGTTTAGTCCTACTGATTTCTGAAACGCTTTGCTATCATATTTAGCACCGGTATTGATCTTAGAGACCACATCCACTACCTTCCCAAGGGGGATACCGCGGCCATAGTCACGAACGATCACTGTTCCTTCACCTATCTTCAGATCTACCCTCTTACCAAAGCCCATGGTGTATTCATCAACGCAATTGTCAATCACCTCCTTTAGCAATATATAGATGCCATCGTCCATGCTGGAACCATCTCCCAGCTTACCGATATACATACCGGGGCGCAGGCGAATGTGTTCTCTCCAGTCGAGCGATTTAATACTTTCCTCATTATACTGATTCAAAACTTCTGACATCTCTTCCTTCTTTTTACCTTTTTGCAAAGATGTGGAATTAGCATCGGTTTTGGTAGTACGGCGGCCAGGTGCGGCATGAGTAAGCCGGGTAGTGTGGATAACTTCTTCCACTCCTTTAGGGTTTGTTCTTGTCTTTTTTGGCTGCTTGTCTTTTTTGTACGTTTCTTTTCCCTTCGGTTGCTTCATCTGAAAAATCTCCTCCAATAAACAAGCGCGCAGCGCGCCTCAGGTAGAACTTTTCATAAAAGAAATAATTATAGAAGAAGCTTCGCTTGCGGCATGCAGCGCGCCGGAATATATTCTCTGATACAGCAGGAAATAGTGCTGTAAAAAGAAGTGCAAAATTACGAATTCGCTGAAAGATGTGTAGTCTGCAGAGTTAAACCTTTTTCACCTTTACGGCTACTGGTCCTTTCTTGCCATTTTCTATCTCAAAACTTACCTTATCGTTCTCTTTGATAGGGCTCTCGATATTGTTCATGTGCACGAAAATGCTTTCCTGACTTTTAAGATCTCTGATAAAGCCAAAGCCTTTCGCCTCATTAAAGAAGGTTACTTTGCCGGTTCTTTCAATCTCCTCTTCTACCAGTTCTGTCTTTGCAGCACCGAGCTGGATGTCTTCAAGGCTGATCTCAATCTTCTTGCGTGGATCGGGAGGCGTATTGGTAAAGTTGCCGTTCTCGTCCAGGTACACTAACATTTCGTCTAATCCTTTACCTTTACTGCTGTTAGCTTTTCTTTCTTCCCTTTTCTCTTCTTTTTCTTTACGCTTTTGAATTTTCTTTTTCTCTTTTTCTTTTTTGCCAACGGTCTCTTGCGATCTTGCCATATTTAATTATAATAAACTTTTGATTTCGGTGAAGGTCGGCTATTTACGTGGATTTTCCATATATACTTTTTAAGAGGATCGAGCGCCCGCGGCACGTTTTTTTAATCCTTACAGGCGAAACCGGAGGTTTATTATTCCTACCTTGATACTCTGGTTCAGGTAATAAAGCAATTAAAAAGTCTCACATACTCTCCATGTGGGACTTTTTAAATTTAATTTTTTCGGGCATGATAATTATCCTGTTTATGCTTCAAAGGACTGCCGACCTATTCCTCGTTCGGTCAAAGAACAATTAAACGTTTTCAAATGAAACAAATTTTACTTTGCCTTTGTTTACTCTTCGCTGCCTGCTCAGATAGCAGGAAAGCAACCACAGGGTCCGGCCCGGCTGATACAAATACGCTGATTGATAAAAAGTGGGTATTGCAGACCATAGCGGCCGATACCATAGCGCTTGCCAAAAATCCATTCATCATTTTTACCGCTGATAACAAAGTAAACGGCTTTGCGGGCTGCAATCTTTTTTTCGGAGCATATTCCCAACAGGACAATAAGCTAAAGATCAGCGATCTCGGCAGTACCAAAATGGCGTGCAAGGATGACTATGTAGAACCGAAGTTCATGCAGTTCTTGGGAGAGGTGGATCACTTCGCCATCTCGGGCGATCGTCTTATTCTTTATAAAGGCGAGTTCAGTGTGATCACATTTGTGGCCACCGCTAAATAAGAGTCAGATGACTTCCCTTTATCTGGCATTAGTTTTATAAAGATGTAGCTGCTATGAAAAATATCGCGCGGCTATTTGCCTTTTTGATCGCACTTCCCTTACTCACCTCTCAAACCAGCTTTGCCCAGACTATTGAAGATTCTACCTCTGTGGTGGGAAAGGCAATAGACACGCTTGCGCAGCATGAAAAGACCACTCCCCACAAGTATAGAATGAATTATTGGGTCAGCGGAGGGTTATCACTGGCCGCAACGGCAGCCAATATCTACGCGATACCCAATATCATCAAGTCGAAGCAGAACTTTAGCGATGCGGAATTGCAGTCACTCAACCCCGACGCCATGAATGACTTCGACCGCTGGGCATTGCATCAGGACCCAACGCAACGCGATCAGTTTTATCAGGCGTCGGATTATGCCCTTCCTGTTATTATTGTTTCTGCCGGGGTTCTCGGCTTTGATAAAAAGATACGTAAAGACTGGTTTCGAATATTGATGATGTATTACGAAATGCATGCTGTGACGTTTAGTCTTTACAATTTCAGCTTCTTTGGGCCGGCGTTTCAAAACAAGCCTCGTCCTTATGTGTATTACAACAACTTCACGTTGGACGAAAGGCGAGGTGGCAACAACCGTAATTCTATGTATAGCGGACATACCGCTACCGCCGCTGCCTCCACTTTCTTTGCCGTAAAAGTCTATTCGGATTACCATCCTGAACTTGGCAGAAAGAAATACCTGCTATATGCACTGGCCTCCGTGCCCCCTCTGGCAGAAGGCTATCTTCGTATGCGTGCCCTTGCACACTTCCCTGCAGATATCATGATCGGCTTTATGATCGGTGCAACGGTAGGCGTCGTGGTTCCTGAGTTGCATAAGTTCAAAGACCGCAATTTCCATATCGGCCTCGCGCCTACACCTGGCGGCGCTGGTATTAATCTGAGCTGGGTACCGGAATCGACCCCAAAAGAGGTGTTTAATTTTTAAATCTTCTCGCCCATACTGGCTTGCCAGTACCACATAGTCCAATCTACCCATCAATCTATCACTCGTCTTATCCAGAAGTTGTTTAACATGCCAAAATCGCTAGTGCCACCGCGGTTGTAGATCACGCAAGGATGAAAGTCCGTCTCTTTCGGTACTTCCCTTTTTTGAGTTCCAACGTTTCTTGGCAACATAAGTGTCTATTGTGATATTTATGTCATTTCTATCTCATGACATTGGAAAGACAAATACTTGTACTACTATTGTATTAATATTTAATGGCAAGGGTGTTCAATACCAGCAATTTACCTCTATTACACCCTCATGAAACAGGCTTTAATGAAAAAACTTTCTATCCTCCTATTCGTCCTTGCACTGTTCACTTTCGTTCCAAGCGCTTATGCTACTCACTTATTCGGTGCAGATTTTCACTATACTCACGTCAGCGGCAATACCTATACGCTCGTCCTTGACATGTATGGTGACTGCTCCGGCGCAGCTTTCCCGAATCTGAATGTTGCGACTCCTGAAGTGGAAGTTTATGATAATGGCACTCTGTTTCAGCTATTCACTCTCGCCTTGTCAGGGCCGCCAATCGAAGTAACCCCGGTTTGTCCCTCTCAGATCAATAATACCACATGCAACGGGGGCACTATACCGGGCATCAAAAAGTTTACCTATACAGGCACCGTCGTTTTAAACGGACCTTCCACCAGCTGGCTTTTCCGTTTTACAGGAAATATGGGAGCCAACAACCTTGCAGGAAGGAGCAATAACATGACTAACATATCAGTGCCTTCCTCCGGTAGTGTGATGGTATTGGAGGCAACGCTCAATAATTCAAGTGCTCCCAATTCTTCTGTAACTTATACTACTATTCCTACTCCTTTTTTCTGTATCAACCAGGCAACACAATACAATCCCGGTGCTATTGACGTTAATGGCGACAACCTTACCTTCAGTCTTGTGGACGGCATCGTTCCTGGAGGCGGAACAGCTGGCTATATTCCACCATATACGGGAGCACAGCCGCTTGGTGTGCAGGCGGGTACTTTTTCTTTTAATACAATTACAGGCCAGTTAGGATTTACGCCTAATATTCAGCAAAAAAGTCTTGTAGTTTATAGGGTGGAGGAGTACAGAAATGGTGTGTTGGTAGGAACGAGCATGCGCGAGATGACTTTTGTGGTTCTTACAAGCTGCAACAACGGTGCACCCGTGCCCGGACCTATTTCTAATCTCAACAATGGTACGCTCAGCAGTCCTTTCCAGATTCAGGTATGCAAGGGAGCGAGTGGTAATCTGTCGTTCGACTTTCTTGCCTCAGACCCCAACAACGACCATATTACTGTCACTTTTGCGGGGCTTCCTGCAGGTGCTACAGCCACTATAGGCAACAATGGTAATACCGCTCCACAATTCAACTTTAGCTGGAACATCAGCGCTGTGAACTACGGCAACTATACCTTCTATGTAACGATGAAGGATGATGGATGCCCACTGGCAAGCACGCAGACCTATGCCTACACCATCGCTGTAGGGGGCTTCGGTCCGCTGCCGCCTCATGGGGCTTTAAGCGGTTGCATCAATCAGAGCAACGCACTTGCCTGGGTGCATCCTGTTGGCAGTTCTTCTTATACTTATACCTGGCAAGATGCTTCCGGTCAGGTAGTTCATCAGATCACAAGTACAACTGGTGATACAGTAAAGACCCTTGCACCTGGTGTTTACTCGGTGAGGATGCTCAATACCATTGGGTGTGACACTACCTTTAGCATCACGGTTCCTACTCCCAACTACCATGCTTCCTTCACTTCCGACTCTTCGGTATGCCTGCAAGAAAGCTTCAGCTTTCAAAATACCTCTACGCCCAACTTCGCCAGCTGGAGCTGGGATTTTGGTGATGGAGCTACATCTCAGCAAAAAGATCCGAATCATACCTATACTCAAACCGGTAGCTATACAGTACGGCTGATAGCTCATACTGCCAATGGCTGCGAGGACACGGTGTCTGAAAGCCTTACCGTAAGAGAAGTGATACTCGCTGTGACGGGCGATTCTATTATCTGTGAAAAGCAATCAGGTTTGCTGAGTGCCAGTGGAGCTGCCTCTTATGCATGGACGCCGATCGCAACACTTAACTGTCCCAACTGTGCTTCTACCCGTGCAAAGCCGTCCGTTACTACTACTTACACAGTAACCGGTACAGACGCTATCGGCTGTGAAGGCTCGGCACAATTCACCATAAATGTATTGCCCACCGGTTTGGAAGTTACTCCGCAGGACACAAGTATTTGTCCGGGAGATAGTGTGCAGCTACATGTTTCCGGCGCTACGGATTTCCGGTGGATTCCTACTACAGGGCTGTCTGATAGCGGGGCTCATCCATGGGTACATCCCGAGTCTTCTCTTGCCTATATGGTAGTTGCGTCCTATCCGAACGGCTGCCGCGATACGGAGCAGGTTCACATCCTGTTTGTTTCCAATGCGGTCATTTACATGCCCGATTCCGTTACGCTATACCCCGGCGAATCTTACCAGATGGACCCCCAGGGCAATTGCCTGTACTTTAGCTGGTTCCCACCTTTGGGGCTAACAGCAACCAACATTGCCAACCCAACAGCGACCCCACCGGTAAACACAAGGTACTTTGTGACTGGCACTACGGAAGGCGGTTGTATGGTGAGTGATTCCATAGATATATACGTGGCACTGGAAAGCCTTCTTGAGGTGCCGAATGCTTTTACGCCGGGCAATAATGGTGTGAATGATCAATTGAAAGTGATCAGAAGGGGAAGCGCCACTTTAAAATACTTCCGCATCTACAATCGCTGGGGCAATAAAGTTTATGAATCCAGCAATATAGACGAGGGTTGGAATGGCAACTATAAAGGAACGCCGCAACCAATGGGCGTATATGTATTCATGGTAGAAGCCTATACCAACACCGGAAGGAAATTCTACAAACAGGGTAACGTTACGCTGATCAGGTAGGGAGGCCGTTGGCAAAGGTTAGTTGAGAATATCCGCTGTTCCGCATGTCCGCAGGATATCTGTAGCGCCACCAGCTATTACCGCTATTCCGGATGTTCCGCAGGGCATCCGGAATTGTAAATAAAAGCCCTTCTCTGAAGGGTATTCACCGTTCTAACGCCAGCTATTATCTTGTGCGCCAAAATAGTAAGTCAATGGCTCGCGGCTACAAAATAGATGATCAGCAGGCAGTTTATTTTATCACATGTACCGTGCATCAGTGGGTGGATGTGTTTACCCGCACTGCTTATTCGGACATCGTAGTAGAAAGCCTCAGATTCTGTCAGAAGAATAAAGGACTGGAGATATTTGCCTGGGTTATTATGAGCAATCACCTGCACTTGATTGTATCGTGCAGTGGCAACTTTCGCCTTAGCGATGTGCTGCGCGATTTTAAAAAGTTTACTTCCGCACAAATCGTCAACGCGATAGAACAGAATGAAGCTGAAAGCAGGCGAAACTGGTTGTTGTGGTTGTTCAGGCCGAAAGGGGAGATAACTTTTTGGCAGCCGGATAATCATCCTAAGGAAGTAACAACCAGTAGCTTCTTTTTGCAAAAGTTGAATTATATTCATCAGAATCCTGTGAGGGCAGGGACGGTAGACAGGGAAGAAGCATGGGTTTATAGCAGTGCCAAAGATTTCTATAGAATGAAGGGGCTATTGGACCTGAGTTACTTTGACTGAACAATTGCAACTTTAAATTCCGGTCAGAGACCGGCTACTATTGTTGAATTCCGGATGCCCTGCGGAACATCCGGAACAGCGACATTTTTATAGAATGAAGGGGCTATTGGACCTGAGTTACTTTGACTAATCAGTAGGAACTTTGAGTTCCGGTCAGAGACCGGCTACTATTGTTGAGTTCCGGATGCCTACGGAACATCCGGAACAGCGACCCGTTGGCAAGTGTTAGTTGAGAAGATCCGCTGTTCCGCATATCCGCAGGTCATCTGTAGCGCCACCAACTATTACTCCATACAAGAAAGCCTTAACTTTAATCATTAACAATGAAAAATCTATTCTTATCCATTTTTGTGATCACAACATTAAATGCCGCGGGGCAAGATCACATTATCGGAGTAAAGGCGGGTGTCAACTGGACGAACGCTTCCACCGATTTTTTAAGCCATACTGACTACAGGACCGGCGTAACTACAGGGCTGACTTACGAATACCTGTTTAATAGATTTTTTTCCGTTGGGGCAGATTTTAGCTACAATCAGCGCGGTTTTACAACAGATCTGTTTTTTGCCAATTCGGTATGGCCTTTCGCACTCCAAAGTCAGACAATTAAGTATAACTATAACTATCTATCGCTGCCGCTTAAGGCGGGGTTGAACATTGGCAATAAGCTTTACGGATTTATGAATATTGGAGCAGTTCCTTCTCTTCTGGTCAAGGCAAGGACAATGAGGCCCATATTTAATGCAAATGGAGAAAAAACCGGAAATGAAACATTTGACGCCACCAGTATCGTCAAAAAATTGGACTTTGCAGGCCTTGCTGAAATCGGCGCGGGATATAAGATCGACGGCAGATTCCGACTTTATACATCCTTTGCTTACCAACGCAGCTTTACGACGATTACAAATTCCGAATACTTTTCAGGTAGTAAAATAGAACACTATGGAATGACTTTAGTTCTGGGACTGAAATACACACTGCCAAAGCAGACCCGAGAACAGACAAAAGAATGAGACATTTTATGAAGAAGTTCCGGTCAGAGGCCGGCTACTATTGGTGAGTTCCGGATGCCCTTGCGGAACATTCGGAACAGCGCTGACAAAAGGAACACTCCTTTTGGGAAAAGGACAATTGGATACAACAAAAGGAACACTCCTTGTCAACGAATGCGATAATGAAAAATTCCGGATGCCCTTTGCAGAACATCCGGAATTACGGTTCTTATAAATTTATCCCTGTAAAAAGCTTAAGGCAATACGTTGTTTACAAAGCTAAGGTCCAACGATGCCAGCAAGAGTCTGTCCTTTCTCACATCCGGTGAAACATATAGCGGGCTTTCAGGATTGTATTGCTGCGCATTTTCTGCGTAGGTATATTTAGGCTGCGCATTTTCTGCAATCATTGTTGGGTCTTTCAGATCATGGATCTGGTCGCCTGAAGGCAGATGGTCAATTTTGTTATTCAACCAGTAAGAGCTTGCCAGATAATCTTTTTTAGGATAATAGATGAAAAGACAAGTTCCGCCTTGTATATAATTAATCACTTTACCGATCACCTGGCTCGACACTGCCGGACAACCCCAGCTTCTGCCGAGTCTGTTTTGGGACGCTACGAAAGATGAGTTTACATAATCAGCTCCATGTACTACTACCGCACGCTCGTAAGCTGCTGAGTTATAACCCTTGTCCATACCTTCCAGACGCAGTGAGGTACCATGCTTGCCTACATAAGTACCAGCAGTAACGTAAAAGCCCAGGCTGCTTTGGTGCGAATTAGAGTTGTTGGAAAAAGCAGTTGCGAACTCATTGCCAGAACCTTGTCCGTGAGCAACATAGTCATTCAGCAACACCTTATTGTTTTGAAGATCTATGATCCACAGTCTGTGTTTGGTAGACGATAGCGTAAAGTCCGCTACAGAAAGGATCTTTTTGTCCTTGTTGAGCTTTCCGGCTTCCATCAGGTTCAGATAACCACGATAAGCCGTTTTGAACGCATCAAAAGAAAGGATCTCATCTCCTTTGAAGTCAATTTGATGATAAATACCTGCAATAGCTGAATCGAGATTGATGGGTTTGTTTGCAGCGGTGGTGGTTGTAATGTTTGTTTTGTTAGCTTCTTCGGCGGTAGCAATCTTCAGGGACACACCTAAAATTCCTGCTACTGACAGGCACAAGATCAGTTTCTTCATGAACAAGGTTTTAAGACAGTTTTTTTCGTAATGGGAATGATGTAAAGTTACCACATAATGACCTATTAGCCAACCAATTCGGGCAATAAAATGCCCGTTTAACGCAGGTTTAACGGTATTTATGAAGAAAATCTCTGTTATGGCTGAGCTTGCGATTTGTGGTTGCGGTTTTTTGTTTGTCGTCTGCTTTGAATGCCCTAAATCGTCCTCTTTCAAGTGGGTAGGGAACACGCGCCATTCATTGACTATCAACTCGTACTCTATTTTCCGTAACTTTGCGGGTCTTTTTTAAAAACATTTTTCAACATGAAAGAAGTATATATCGTATCTGCCGTTCGTACCCCTTTGGGTAGCTGGGGCGGTTCTTTAAAGGATTTTTCTGCTACTAAGCTGGGGTCTATTGCCATCAAGGGTGCGCTGGCAAAAGCTGGTGTAGCGGCAGAGGAAGTAAATGAAGTATTGATGGGCTGCGTGCTTCAGGCCAACCTGGGCCAGGCGCCTGCACGCCAGGCGGCACGTTTTGCCGGTCTACCCGACAATATCCCTTGTACTACTATCAATAAGGTTTGCGCGTCTGGTATGAAAGCTATTATGCAGGGTGCACAATCCATTATGCTGGGAGATGCGGATGTAGTAGTAGCAGGTGGCATGGAAAGCATGAGCAACGTGCCTTTTTATAATGCCAACATGCGCTGGGGTAATAAATATGGTAATGCTACGCTTATTGACGGTCTGGCAAAGGACGGGCTTACCGATGTTTATAACAACTATGCAATGGGCAATGCTGCTGAACTTTGCGCTAAGGAGTGCAACATCAGCCGCGAAGATCAGGATGCATTTGCTGTTGAAAGCTACAAACGCAGTCAGGCGGCACAAACTGCCGGGCTTTTTGATAATGAGATCGTACCGGTAGAAGTGCCTCAACGCAAAGGCGACCCTGTAGTGTTTAATAAAGATGAAGAACCATGGAATGTGAAGTTTGATAAAATAGCCGGACTGAAGTCTGCATTTGTGAAAGACGGTTCTGTAACCGCAGCTAATGCCTCTACGATGAATGATGGTGCTGCTGCTGTAGTGCTGATGAGCAAAGAAAAGGCTGAAGCGCTGGGCATAAAGCCACTTGCAAAGATCCGCGGTTATGCAGATGCAGAGCAGGCTCCTGAGTGGTTTACCACTACACCTTCAGTTGCGGTGCCTAAGGCAGTTGCAAAGGCAGGACTTAAAATGGAAGAGATCGAATACTTCGAACTTAATGAAGCCTTCAGCGTAGTAGGATTGGTAAACAGTCAGAAGATGAATCTGAAGCCAGAACAGGTGAATGTAAATGGTGGAGCAGTAGCGCTTGGTCACCCGCTGGGTGCAAGTGGAGCGCGTATTATTGTTACGCTGATCAACGTACTGAACCAAAAGAACGCGAAGTATGGTGCTGCTGGTATTTGCAATGGCGGTGGCGGTGCAAGCGCAGTAGTTATCGAAAGATTATAATTGGAAATACATTTATAAAAGGAACAAAAGCTCTCTTCTCAGGAAGGGAGCTTTTATTTTTACCAGCAACGCTGGTTTCAGTGTAGCAGTCCTATTGACTGAGGGCAAGCTTTATATGAGCAAGGTGGTGTTGCAAATGCCAGGCCGACATGGCAACGGCTTGCGCCTGTGTGATATCATAGCCCCGCAAAGGATGATAATAACTTATTTGCAACGCATCCTCATTTAAGGTTTGCAAAAGAAATACATATCGTTTAGTGATCCCTTCCAGCATCAGCAGCGAGTCCTCCACAGGCGCTGCGTAGTTTCCGCCCAGCCGTTCATATTGATCAGCGTCACCTCTGGGTAGTCGTTTTCCGTCAACGCCTTTTTCATCCTTAAGAAATGCAGCATCTGTATGTCAGCTACATGGTGCACGAGCTGTCTTATATTCCAGCCGCCTTCTCTGTAAGTTTTCAGAAGATCTGTCTCTGATAGTGTGGTCACAAGCGAGTGATACTTTGCCGGAGAACCGGCTATCACCGTTATCATCTCCTGTATTTCCTCCTCTGGATAATGATCTTTTTTAATGAAATTTCCGATAGGATATTGAAGATCGGATACAATGGCTGCGTTCATTTTTCAAAAGTATAGACCCCGGCCCATTGTTTTTTATAACAAAACCTGATAATACTGTAAGAAAAACGGCTACGGTTTCTGAAATTGTTTCTTGACATTCGCTTCTCTTTTGGCAATTATGGCTAACGCGCTTTCCAATCACCAGCACATCACTTCATCTCAGAAATACTTTATGGCCGTTGCCTGTGGGGTAGTGGTTGCGAACTTATATTACTGTCAGCCCTTGCTGGGCAGTCTTGCCAAGACCTTTAATGTAAGCGAAACAGCCGCCTCGTGGATCAATATCTGCTGCCAGCTTGGGTACGGTCTCGGATTGTTTTTCGTGGTGCCACTCGGCGATATGGTATCGAGAAGGAAGCTGCTGATAAGGATGCAGCTTGGTGCCGCCCTCGCTCTATGCGGTGCAGCCTTAGCTCCCGGCATTTCCATGCTTTACTTCTTTAGCGTCTGCATTGGCATTGCCACAACGGCTTGCCAGGTGTTTGTACCTCTTGCCGCACATCTCGCTTCTGATGAGGAACGTGGCAAGGTGATCGGTACACTCATGGGCGGCTTGCTTTCCGGCATATTGCTCTCCCGCACCCTCAGCGGCTTTGCGGCCGACTATTGGGGCTGGCGCAGCATCTATTGGATAGCAGCAGGCCTGATGATCTTATTCGCAGCCCTCACTTCCCGGTTTATCCCTCATGAGGAGCATAGCTTTGAAGGCAGTTACCGCAGCCTGATGTATTCACTACTTAGCCTTGTGCGCACTCAGCCGGTAGCGCGGCAAAGCGCCTGGATCGGAGCGTGTCTGTTTGGCGCTATCTCGGCGTTCTGGTCCACCATGGCATTCTTTCTGGAAAAGCCGCCATTCTCTTATAGCTTGTCCGTCATCGGGCTGTTCGGCTTTATAGGGCTGTCTGGTGCGTTTGTATCGCCGCTTGCCGGCAGGCTCAGCGACAAAAAGAGTCCGCTGTTCCCTATGCGTTGGGGCTTTCTTGCAATGGCGCTTGGATATATCATCCTTTTCAAAAGCAGCTGGAGCATCGCTGTACTGATCGTAGGAATTATGTTGATAGATATGGGCCTGCAGGCTGCACATATCCCTAACCTGACCCGCGTGTCTGCACTGCAGCCGGATGCCCGCACACGACTGAACACTATCTACATGACTTCCTTCTTTATCGGCGGTACGCTTGGCTCCATCATCGGCAGCTACGCGTGGACCATTGCTGGCTGGACCGGTGTTTGTACCGTCGGACTTGTTTTGGTAATTGCCGGTTCTTTACCGATATTGATAAGCCTAAAAACGAAACACAATGAAGCTGTCTGATGACCTGCATACCACCAACTATTCTGACGCTTTTATTGAGGTAGCAGATGATTGTCCCGTATTTACCGCACAGCAACCTCCGCTGAAGGAAGATGCCAAATCCATAGCACGCCTTCAATATGAGTTGGTGAAGGAGCATCCTTATGAGTTTACCTCTGACGATGTAATATTCCGTGTTTTCGCTACAAGAAATGAGATCGGTGACGATGAAATGGAAGAGGAGCGCAGAAAATTCTTCTCTAAGGGGCAGCCTTGTTTTCGTGCCTCGCCGCTCACAAAAAGATACGGCTGGGGCGTTCACAGCAATAAGGAGGGGAAGATAGCTATCTATGGCAGAGAGACAGAGGCGTATCAAAAATTTGCTGGCGACAAGAACCTTGAGCATGTGAAGGGGATGAACTCGGCGAGGAAAAAGTAGTGACGTGGCCTTTATCTGTAGCTTACCAACGCGCTCAAATTTCTTGTGGTTTCTGGCATTGTTTAATAAATCTTTGCTTTAACTAACAAATGGCAGTACTTGCTATCAACCGGCCATCAACAGTGTACGAATCATGATGCACATTATCTTATCCATAGATGCCGAGTCGCTGATCAGGTATGGCGGATTGTTCCTCGTATGCCTGCTTCTCTTCTGCTCTGTAGGCTTGTTTTTTTGTTTCTTTATTCCTATTGGCGGTATCCTGTTTGCCGTTGGACTC
>DATJDP010000178.1:0-12708 GCA_035497355.1 Flavipsychrobacter sp. | reverse complement strand
TGTACCAACCACCAGCGCTTCCGTACAGGTTTATCCTAATCCGGCTAAGGGCATGCTCCAGCTTACCGCTGAGGGAAGCGAATCTTTGGTTTGGCAAGCATATAATATGCAGGGACAAAAAGTAGCATTCCGCTCCTTTAGTGGTAAAGTGACCGCAGATATTTCCAGTCTTTCAGCAGGTGTTTATACCTATCGAATCTCTGATAATAATGGAAAGCTGGTGCAGCAAGGAAAATTTAATGTGATTAAATAGCGTTTATTCAAAATCGGTTTTGCTCACCTCGTTAGTGATCTCTTTCAGGTCAATAACGATGTATCCAACGTCGTCGGTCATGTGTCCGACGACGTTTTTCATGTGTCATACGTCGTATATCCATGGCCGGACGTCGTAAGTCCATGGTCGGACCTGGTAAGTCCATGGTCGGCGCTCGTACGTCTATGGCTTAACGTCATAAGTGCGTGGTCGGAACTCATATATCCATGGTCGGACGTGGCATGTCCATGGTGGGACGTCGGACGTCTATGGTCTAACGTCGTAAGTGCGTGGTCGGACGTCATATGTCTATGGTCTAACGTCGTAGGTCCATGGTCGGAGGTCATAAGTCCCAGGCCATGCGTCGTATATCCTTTGTCTGACAACGCATGCATTTGTTCTAAGATTAGATCTCAAAAATATGATTGGCATCACTTAGTGGCTGGCATGCCTGCTTTCGTCTGTTCGCGGTAAAGCATTTTAATGATACCGTCTGCAAGACCTATTTTAGGAACATATATCTCATCGGCATCCGTCCAGCGCATGATGGAAATATAGATCTGCAATGCCGGAACAATCACATCGGCCCGGTCATCCCGAAAGCCATATAGATGCTTCCTTTCCTCTATTGTTGAAAAGCTCAGTTCCTTATAGTAGTCTTTCAGGAGATTCAATGGCAGCGGTTTCCCCTCCTTCCGTTTGGATATGGAAAAGATCTTGTTGATGTTGCCGCCACTGCCAATGGCTTCCACAGGCTGGTAGTCCTTAATATTCGCCTTGATAAATTGCTTCATTTGTTCCCAGCCCTCATCGGCCACCTGGTTGTGCAGCAAACGGATGGTACCTATGTCGAAGGACTCCTTAAAAACGATCTCATTTTTTGAAAACAGCGTTACTTCCGTGCTTCCACCGCCTACATCTATATAGAGATAAGACTTATTGTAGGCCAGTTTTTCCGCTACATGTGTTTCGTAGATAATGTTTGCCTCTTCTTGCCCGCTGATAATGTCGATCCTTATTCCTGTCTCCTTCTCTACTTCTTTTATAATAGCCTGTCCGTTAGCAGCATCGCGCATGGCTGAGGTGGCGCATGCTTTCATCGCCTCTACGTGGTAGATATCCATCAGCAGCTTGTAGGCCTTCATGGTTTTGATAAGGCTCTCCTTCCTTTCATCGCTTATGAAGCCTTTATCAAACACATCCATACCAAGGCGCAAGGGTACTCTTAAGAGATTCTGCTTGGTGAAATCTACATTGCCGTCTTTATACACAGACACTTCGGAGATAAGCAGTCGCGCGGCATTAGAGCCTATATCTATAGCAGCAAGTATCAACTTTTGTATTCTTTGTTTTTAAGATATTGGTAAATGGCAAGCTGTGAGCGTACCTGTGGCTCGCCCTCGTTACGCTGTACGTAAGTGTTGCTTTGCTCGTCATCCAAGATACGGCCTTTCACGTTTTCAGCAAGCTGGATGTGGAGGATGTCAGTAAGCTCTTCCCGCAATTGTTTGTCGTAGACAGGGCATGCAGCCTCTATCCGGTGGTCTAAGTTCCTGACCATCCAATCGGCTGAGGAGATAAAGATGTTAGGCTTTTTGTTGCTGTAGAAAGCAAATACCCGCGCATGTTCAAGGTATTCATCCACAATGCTGATAGCATGTATGTGCTTTTTGAATGATTTACGTTCGGTATAAGCACAGCAAATACCTCGGATAATCATTTGCACGTCTACAGCGGCATGTGCAGCCTCGTATATCTTCAATACCATCGAGGGGTCCACAAGGCTGTTCAGCTTAATGATGATAGACGCGTCCTTTTTCTTTTGTGCGGCCCGTATTTCGCGGTTGATCTGTTCTAAAAAGAACTTTCTCATATTTACCGGGGCGACAGGAAGCGTTTTGCAATCCCGAAGGCTTTCCAGATGCGGGTGGGGTGACTCCAGAAAGTTGAAAATGCGGTTGATATCAGCAAGGATGTTTCTATTAGTAGTAAGGAGGCAATGGTCGCTGTAGTACACGGCCGTGTCTTCATTGAAGTTGCCGGTGGAGACAAAGCCGTATTGGCGCGTTTTGTTAGCTTCCTTTTTCTTAATGATACAAAGCTTTGCATGCACCTTCATATCCGGGAAACCTAACAACACCTTTACGCCTTCCTCTTCCAGCCGCTCCTTCCATACGATATTAGCTTCTTCGTCGAAGCGGGCACGCAGTTCCAGCATTACGGTTACCTGTTTGCCATTGCGAACCGCATTAATAAGGGCATTGATGATCTTCGAGTCTTTTGCCAGCCGGTAGCAGGTTATTTTTATGCTCTGAACAAAGGGGTCGATAGCCGCTTCGCGCAAAAGATCAATAACAGAGTCGAAGGAATGATAGGGAAAGTGCAGCATCACATCCCGCTGCTCCATTACCGCCATAATGCGCACTGGTTGCTTCAGAAGCGGGTGAACAAAAGGCCTCGGTCGTGATTGGGAATGAGGGAATACAGCCGCCGGAAACCGCATGAAATCTTTGAAGTTGTGAATTCTTCCGCCTGGAATAATATTGTCCTTCTTCGTCATGTTCAGGCGCTTGATCAGGTAGTCGAGCAATCCTGCATCAATAGTTCTATCAAAGACAAAGCGGGTAGCACGCCCTTTTTTCCTGTTTTTCAGGCTTTTCTCTAGTTCCTCAATTAAGTTGGTGGTCACGTCGTTATCCTGTTCCAGCTCAGCATCCCGTGTCACCTTGATAATATATCCAAGAAAACGATTGAAGCCGAATGGCGCGAACAGATGTGGCAGGTTGAAACGGATGATGTCTTCCAGCAAAATAATGTCTTTGGAATTGTCTTCAGATGGAAGAATCACAAACCTGGGCAGCACTTTTGTTGGTATTTCTATCAAGGCATAGCGACGCAGTGAAGGATCATTGGTATTTCCGAGAACGCAGGCGAGATAAATGGATTTGTCGCGCAGTAAAGGAGTTTGGGAAATACTTTCGATCATTAAGGGGATGATCTGCGTACGCACTTTTTCGTCGAAAAAAGTGTTTACAAAATGCTTTTGAGCTTGCGTGAGCTGCTGTTCATTTTTTATAAAAATCTTGTTTTTCTCCAGTTCTTCGATAATCTGGGCGAAGATGCTATCAAACTCAGTCTGTTGCTCTAATACAGTATCCTGAATTTGCTGAAGGATGTTTTCAGGATTTGCCTCAAGATGCATTCTTGCCGGCTTGCCTAACCGTACCATCTTATTCAGCGTAGCCACGCGCACACGAAAGAACTCGTCTAAGTTGTTGGAGAAAATGCCGAGAAAGCGAAGGCGATTATAAAGTGAGTTCGCGGGATCTTTTGCTTCCTGCAATACTCTTGCGTTGAAAGCAAGCCAGCTCAGATCACGGATGATCGTTTGTTTATCGCCCTTCACTATTGTTTTTATTAGTTCACAAAAACAGTGTGCCGCAGTGCAGCTAGCTTTTCCTTATCCTGTCAATAAGGGATGTGGTTGAGTAGCCCTCTACAAATGGAATGATCTCTACTTGTCCACCATTATTCAGTACAGAGTTGGCTCCTGCAATCGTCTCTATGGTATAATCACCGCCTTTGGCCAGTACATCAGGTGCTACCGAAATGATAAGCTCTTCAGGAGTATCTTCAGAGAAAAGGCATACTGCATCTACAAACATGAGGGCGGCTAGCTGGAAAGCACGGTCGTTTTCATTGTTCAAAGGACGCTCATTTCCCTTCAATCGCTTCACAGATGCATCTGTATTCAGGCCTAACACTAAAATGTTTCCGAAGCTTGCTGCTCTTGCCAGATAATCAATATGCCCATGATGTAGAATATCGAAGACACCATTTGTAAAGACAATCTTTTTGCCGGTTGCTTTCCACGCATTTACCCGGTGTACTAATACATCCTTAGTCACGATCTTGTTCGTGATCCATTGCAGTTTGTCCATGAGGCTTTACATTATAAATCGGTAAAAGCAGAAGTGATAACAATCCTAACACTAAAATAATTGCTGTCTGAGCAGACCAGCTTACCCAGCCAAAAGCCAATGCGAAATTCTTGTTGACTCCATAGAGATTCACCAGCAATTTCTGCACTGCAATAGGATAGGCACCGATACCTCCCGGTGTTGCTATCATCCCCAGGCTACCGAAAACGAGCACGGAAAGTGCCGGCAACCAGCCGAGGTGCTGCGTAGCATCGATAGCGCGAAAGCCGATATAGATCAGTGAGAGATAACAAAACCAGATAAGGAAAGTATAGAGCAGGAAGAGCCCTTTTTTGTGCATGAATTTGATGGAAAGAATACCATAACCGATGCCGCTGATGAAGCGCCCTAATTTTGATTGCTTGTTCTTTTTGTAAATGAAGATCAAAAGGACAAATAGCGCAGCTATGCCGCCGAGAATGATAGCTACCGTGCTACCCTTGATAGCGAGTTTAGCCATTTCTTCTGTTACATAATCCCTGGCGATATCCAGTTGTAAGATGAAGGAGAGTATGCCAACCAAGATTAAACACAGCAAATCAAATGAACGCTCCGCAACAATAGTTCCGATGATCTTATCTACCGGCTCGCGCTCATATTTGGCCAGCACAGTACAGCGCGCCACTTCGCCCATGCGAGGTACGAGTAGATTGACAAGGTAGCCGATCAATACGGCGAAGGTGATATTGACAGTAGTAGGATTGAGCTTAAGCGGCTGCAGTAATAACTTCCATCTCAGCGCACGAAAAAAATGGGAAAGGAAGCCAATGATAAGCACCGGAATTAAAAGCCAGAGCCGCTCCCGTACCTGATCGAAAGCGGTAAATAGTTGTTCTTTGTCCTGAGGCTGCAGCTGATGATATTGCCACCAGATAAGAAGACCGCCCAGCCCGAAGAAAATGATGTATTGTAATGACGTCAGGACAATCTTCTTCATAAGCTGTAAAGATAAAGATTACAGGCTATTGTCCTCTTTAGGGAAGATAATCCATGGTTTGAACGCTTTTGCCTCTTCAAACTCCATTGAAGCATAAGAGACGACGATGACCGTATCTCCCACCGCTACTCTTCTTGCCGCCGGTCCATTGAGGCAGATCATTCCAGACCCGCGTGTTCCTTTGATAACGTAAGTCTCCAGACGTTCGCCATTGTCAATATTCAGTACTGTTACTTTTTCGTTTTCTATCAGGTTTACAGCGTCCATCAGGTTTTCATCAATCGTGATACTACCGATGTAGTTAAGGTTAGCCTCGGTAACTTTTACGCGATGAATCTTAGATTTCATTACTTGGATCTGCATAGCGGCGCAAAGGTAAGTAATAGTCATAAGTAGTAAGCTATAAGCGATTAGTAATAAAGGGCTTTTGTAAATGACCGAAGAATTTCCCAAAAATCGGTAACATCGTATATGAAAAGCGACAAAACGAAGATTATTTAACCACTAAAAAACTACAACCATGAACAAGAATGCAATCTATTTGATGTTTAATGGCAACTGCGAAGAGGCCATTAATTTTTACAAGGAACATCTTGGAGGAAATGTAGCACAACTTCAGCGCTATGGGGAGACACCAGAACATACCAGTGAAAGCTATAAAGATAAGATCATGCATGCTGTAATGGACTTGCAAGGATTGACAGTAATGTTTTCTGATGCTTCGGAGACAAGTAATGTAGTTTTTGGCGATAATTTTTCTATTGCGCTTGATTTTAAATCGCTGGGAGATCTAAATAGAGCTTATGATGCACTTATTACAGGAGGAAAGGTGAAAATGGCGGTGCAGGAGACTTTTTGGGGCGCTTATTTCGCGATGTGTACTGATAAATTCGGCATCAACTGGATGCTTAATCACGATAAACCGAAGAGTTAAGTAAGGTGCATAAAAAAAGGGACCGCATGGCAGTCCCTTTTTTTAATTTATGATGTGAATCCTGATCTTATTCACCAGCCACTTCAAATTCCATTTCTACAATGTTCTCCTTACCAAAGTCGATCTGAGCTTTGTAGGTTCCAACTTCTTTTACTTCATCAACGATGGAGATACGGCGACGATCAATTTCGTAGCCTTTTTGCTCACGGATGGCACGTGCCAGCTGAATAGCAGTTACAGAACCAAATATCTTACCGCTTGTACCTGTCTTCGCACCGATCTTTACAGGAGACGCTGTCAGTACTTCACGTACCTTATTGATCTCTGCCATCAGTTTTTCTTCACGCTTCTTCAGTTGTTTCTGGCGTTCTTCGAGAATTTTTCTGTTGCTCTCGCTTGCTTCGATAGCGTATTTCTGAGGGATCAGATAGTTGCGTGCATAACCAGGACGAACAGTTACCAGCTCGTTAGCTGCACCAAGATTATCTACGTCTTTAATTAAAATTATTTGCATGACTTTTTGCTTTTACTAGTGAACAATCACCTTATTTTAAAAGGTCAGTAACATAAGGTAATAAGGCCATCTGACGGGCTTTCTTCACGGCCTGGGCAACTTTGCGCTGGAATTTCAGCGAGTTACCGGTAATACGGCGTGGAAGCATTTTACCTTGATCATTCACAAATTTTTTGAGGAATTCGCCATCTTTATAGTCGATGTACTTAATTCCCATTTTCTTAAAGCGGCAATATTTCTTTGGGCGCTTTTCTATTCTGGTAGATGTAAGAAATTTTATATCGTTTTGCTTAGGCATTGTGTCAGTTTTTAAGAGTTAACAGCTTCAGTTGAGGCACCTTTATTACGCTTTCTTGCGTTGTAGATGACTGCATATTTATCCAGGCGGGTAATCATGTGACGCATGATGTTTTCATCACGGTTCATTTGAATCTCCAGTTTCTGGTTGAGGTCAGCCTCTGCTTTGTATTCAAGCACCCAGTAAAGACCGGTGGTCTTTTTGTTGATTGGATAAGCAAGTGAGCGTAGGCCCCATGCGTTAGAATAGACGACCTCGCCGCCATTTTCCTGAATAATGTCTGAAAACTTCTTCTGAGCGCCTTTGTAGTCATCCTCAGCCAGAACCGGCGTAAAGATCACCATCAGCTCGTAGCTTTGAAGGTTGTTTGTTGCCATAAAAATTTAATTGTTTTAAAATATCCCCTCAGCTTCGGCAACAACTTTGGATACCCTTTCAGGCAGCCGAAGACATTTTGGGACGGCAAAAGTAAGGAAAATAGGATTAAATGTGATAAATATTTCCCTTATGGATTAAAATACCTTGTTTACTTCCTTATTAACACCCTTCTGCTAGTCGTATATTTATCAGCGGTCAGACGTAGAATATAGACACCTTCTGCAAGGGGCGAAGTATTCAGCGTTATTTTTTCATTGTGGTTTTCGTTTCTGTAGCTTAAGACTACCTTACCTGACACATCAATCATTTGCACTTCAGCGACATCGCTTGCCGACGTTACATTGATTCTATCGCTTGCAGGGTTCGGATAAACCCTTATCATCGATTCAGGGTTGATATGAGAAACAGAAAGTGCATTTGATACACGCACATTGTCGATATTGATGCAGCCTCCTAAGGCCGAGATATACCTGAAGACTAGCGTAGCTGAAGTACTAGATGCATAATTGCTTAAGTCAATGTACTCTGTTTTCCAGTTGCTGTCTGCAGGATCAATAAAATCAGCAGCTATGCTTAATGGATTGATTATTGGCTGACTAAATGTTGCAAGGTCTGCGCCGCCTTTTTTATAAAGGGACGTAAATGAATGGCCGCAATCAGTTGAAATGAGCACTTCCAGTGTGTCCGCAAAATCTGTATTGGCAGTGAAGTATGGCGGTGTATATCGGTGAAAGTTGTAAGCTACATCGAAGGCAAGAAAAGGACTTGATAGGGACGAGAGATTTAGTAATGGAGTTGAAATGTCATCCTTTCTGTCCTTATTGTCGAAAATAAAGATAGTATTGAATGCTGATATAGAAGCAGCTCCGGTGTTGCTAACGGTATTGTCCCATGCCCACTCGGAGTATATATCGCCAGCCGGATTCAGTATCCAATTTGCACCAGGAAAGTTCGCATTTTCAAAATCCTCTGTGAAAGGAAGATTTAATCCTTGTGTTTGCACAATAATAGAATCGCTTGCTGAATTGTTGTTAACAAATGTGTCAGCTAAATTGTTTTCCAGCATATTGACGGACACGTTCAATTGAGCGTTTCCCACAGACGCGCTCAAGGAAGGTAAAGAGATAAGCGCATGCTGGAATGGAGCAAGTGTACCATTCCAGGTTTGCGTTTGGGTGGCATTATTAATTGTATAGTCGAGTGCAACGGTATGGATAGTATCAATACCTGTGTTTCTAACCAATACGTCTGTTCCGGCTATTTGTTGGCTACATGAACGAAGCGGAGCATTGATCTTTACTACATCGAGATCCAGGCCATTCGTAGGAGGATTATTAAAGAAGCCGGGGAAATCTCCCAATTGAGGCATCAGCGGAATAGTATGGCCTATACCTGCGATTGGCAGATACTTTACTTTTCCGTCGTTGAGCACCAATTGTTCAAAAGAAGAATCTATCGGTGCTTCGTAGAGTATGTCTGCAGTTCCCCAGGTAATATAAATTGGAATATTTGAGGCATTTTGATAATTAAATGGATAAAGGCTACTGCCATTCACGGCTTCCTTCACACCCTGAACTGCCGGTGTGTTAAGCAGCAATCCTTTGAATGTTGAGTAGTTGTCGAGGCCATAACGAAGGGCAGCCCTTCCTCCAAGCGAAAAGCCCTGGAGCACAATATCGGTAGTATCAATATTATAATTCTGACGTGCGTAGTCAATACTTTCCTGAATGATGGCCTCTCCCCCTGCCGGAGAAAAATAGTCAGTTGTAGTAGCGGCTGCTTCCGGACAAACGAAAATAGTGTTCGGGATGTTGGTTCCCCAACTTAGCGAATTAATAAGCGCATTCCGGTAGTTTACGGAGTTATCACCTAGTCCGTGTAAGCAGACCATCAATCTGTAAGGAGTAGAGGCATTGTAATTGTTAGGAACAAAAAGCGACAACTGCCTCGGTTGTCCCTGAAACGTAATATTGATATCAAAGCTGCCCGTGGTTTGGGAAAAAGTGCTGGAAGGTATGGTTAATAAACCAGCAAGAATTAAAGAGGAAAAGAACTTACGCATGGTATATAGATTTAATTCTGAAAATAGCTCTTTAGACTGAACAAAATAGGTTTCGTATTAAAAATGGAACAAAGTTATAAAACATTACTTTTTCATGATATCCTGAAAGAATTTCTTTTTCAGAATTCTTTCTGCCCTTTACTTTCGCAGCCTTAATGACCTCCAGGTTGCTAAACCTGTTTTGACAAATAGTAGAGAGATGTTAGAATATACTAATGGCGTTGCTGCCAAACTCGGACTTGTAGAAAAAAATGTAGCTGCTGTTTTAGAACTTCTGAACGAAGGCGCTACAATTCCGTTCATCGCCCGTTACCGGAAAGATCGCACGGGTGCGCTTGATGAAGTTCAGATTCAGAATATTCAGGATGAAACCAAACTTCAGAAGGAGTTTTCGGAGCGAAAGGCTTTCATAGAAAAGACGATTACGGAGCAGGGGAAAATGACGGAAGAGCTGCAAAAGAAAATTGATGCAGCGACAACCATCAACGAACTTGAAGACATATATCTTCCTTATAAGCCGAAGCGGAAGACGAAGGCGCAAACGGCACGCGAAAACGGATTGGAGCCTTTATCTCAACTGTTACTGGAGCAGGGGAATATGAATCCATTGGAAGAGGCGAAGACGTTCCTCAATGACAATGTGAAAACGCCGGAAGAAGCGCTGCAGGGTGCACGTGATATTATTGCTGAGGTGGTAAATGAAGATGCAGATGTGCGTGCCAAAATGCGAAAGCTCTTTGAAGAAACTGCCACAGTACAAAGCAAGGTGTTGGCGGATGCTGAAGAGAAAGGTGCGAAGTACAAGGATTATTTCGATTTCTCAGAGCCGGTTTCAAAGATCCCTTCTCATCGGCTGCTTGCGGTAATGCGGGGCTTTATGGAAGGTGTCTTAAGAATGGTCATTGCACCAGTTGAAGAGGATGCCCTGATACGAGTAGAAAAGCAATTTATAAAGGCAGATAATGAAGCGGCTACTCATGTAAAGAAAGCTATTAAAGATGCTTATCGCCGTTTGTTGCAGCCCAGTCTCGAAAGTGAGTTTCGCATGGCGCTCAAAACAAAGGCCGACGAAGAGGCCATCAATGTATTTGCAGAGAATTTACGTCAGTTGCTGCTTTCATCACCCTTAGGAGGTAAGAGGATGTTAGCCATCGATCCCGGCTATCGTACAGGATGTAAGGTGGTGTGTCTTGATGAAAAAGGCGAGTTGAAGAAGACTGATCTGATTTACGTTCATGAAAACAACCACCGGCTTACAGATGCAGAACATAAGGTTAGAACCCTTGTACAGCAATACAATATAGAATCCATCGCGGTAGGGGATGGTACGGCAGGGCGGGAAACAGAGCAATTTATCAAAAAGCTTAATCTTGGATTACCCGTATTCCTCGTGAATGAGGATGGCGCTTCTATCTATTCTGCTTCAGAAATTGCACGCGAAGAGTTTCCGGATCAGGATATAACAGTGCGTGGCGCCGTAAGCATTGGGCGAAGGTTAATGGACCCGTTGGCAGAGCTGGTAAAGATAGACCCCAAAAGTATCGGTGTAGGTCAATACCAGCATGATGTAAATCAGGTTCGGTTGAAGGAGCGGCTGGATCAGACGGTAGAAAGCTGCGTGAACGCTGTAGGTGTCAACCTTAATACCGCCAGTAAGCATTTATTGAGTTATGTATCTGGTATCGGTCCCTCCATTGCTGATAATATCGTGAAGTATAGGAGCGAGATCGGCGGATTTAAATCCCGTAAGCAACTGATGCAGGTGCCACGCCTTGGCAATAAAGCATTTGAGCAATGTGCAGGATTCCTGAGGGTGAAGGAGGGCGACAATCCACTGGATGCAAGCGCGGTACATCCTGAAGCGTATGATGTGGTTTTGAAGATGGCTCAGGATCTGGACATGGAGGTGAAGCAACTGATTGGCAATGCTGATATAGTGAACAAGATTCCTGCTCAGAAGTATGTTACAGAAACCATTGGTGCGCATACCATACAGGATCTATTAAAAGAACTGAAAAAGCCAGGACTCGATCCGCGAAGTGAAGCGCAGGCATTTGAGTTTGCCAATATTTACAGCATTGAAGATGTGCAGGTGGGAATGATCGTACCGGGTATTGTAACGAATATCACCCGCTTCGGTGCCTTCGTTGATATTGGCGTAAAGCAGGATGGCCTCGTGCATGTCTCTGAAATTTCTCATACCTATATCACTGACCCCAATGAAGCGCTGAAACTGAATGATAAAGTACAGGTGAAAGTCCTGGAAGTAGATACACCCCGCAAACGCATAGCGCTATCCATCAAGCAAACGATGGAAGCACCCGTGAGAAAGAGCGGCGGTAATAGAAATGACCGTAGAGACAAGCCCGCTCCGCAAAAGGAAGTGAGTTTCAATGATGCGCTGAGTTTGCTAAAAAAGAAGTTTGGGAAGTAGGATAGTCGTACGATAACCGCGAAGGTCACGAGGAAGGCACGGAGAGCCCTAATTAGATTCTTGTGCTTTTTACCTTCTCAGTGCCCTTTGTGGTTAACGATTCAGGAAATCAATAAATAGTTTTCTCGGAATCATTCTTGCCCCGAGACTTTCCAAATGTTCTGTATAGACCTGGCAGTCTATCAGTTCTACGCCCTCCTGCTGCAATTGCCGTAAGTATCTTATGAAAGCATACTTACTCGCATTGCTCACTTTGCTGAACATACTTTCTCCAAAAAACATCTTCCCCATTCTAATGCCATACAAGCCGCCAACCAACTCGCCATCTTTCCATGCTTCTGCAGAATGGGCATAACCAAGTTGGTGAAGTTTTGAATAAGCGGTTACAATCTCTTCACTGATCCACGTTCCGTCCTGACCTTTCCTCGATGCCTGCCGGCAGTTGCGGACCACCTGTTCGAACGCAGTATCAATACGAAGATCAAAAGCGTTTCTTTTAAAAAGCTGCTGCATGCTCTTGCTGACCTTCAACTCCTCTGGGAACAGTACAAACCTCGGATCCGGTGACCACCACATCGGCAACTCGTCATCATTAAACCAGGGAAAGATGCCGCTGCGGTAAGCGAGGAGTAATCTATCTGTGCGCAGGTCGCCACCAATGGCCAGCAAGCCGTCCTCTAACGCCTCCGCTACATCAGGAAACCAAATCTCATCGTTCAGGAAGTAAAGTGCCATGGGTTATTTAGCTGTGAGCCGGTTGATTCCCGCTTTCGCCTGCTGATCAATATTTGCCTGAAAGTCGTGGTTCCTCATGGAAAGGCACTCATTGTAACATTTCACTGCTTCGTTCGTATTGCCTGATTTTTCGTAGAGCATTCCCATTTGCAAGGCCGACCGTGCTGCATAGTGTTCCTGCCT
>DATJDP010000177.1:0-2685 GCA_035497355.1 Flavipsychrobacter sp. | reverse complement strand
AAGTGGTTTTTGCATAGACAAAAATGTCTTTTGCATGTCCAGAAATAACTTTTGCATGTCCAGAAATGTCTTTTGCATATACAAAAATGGTCTTTGCATGTACAAAAGTCTCTTTTGCATGTACAAAAATGACTTTTGCATATCCAGAAATGATTTTTGCACATCCAGAAATGTCTTTGGAACTTCCAAAACAGTCTCCAGAGTTCTGGAAATATCTTACCCTGTTTGCGAAAAAAATCAGTTTTATAGCCCTGGAGCAGCCATCACTCGCTAGATATTAGACTACAATTTTGGGTAATTAGATACAGCAGCAGCCGCCCGTTTAAAATCATATTAAATCATATAATGCTTATTCAGGCTACGCAGATGAGGTACGGACGCACAGGTTCGTTCCTACGTATTACCTTTGCGGCGCTGTGAACGATCGTACCAAGGCGCATCTTGCCTTATTAGGCGCAAACCTGTTTTATGGCGCCGGCTTTACCGTTGCCAAGCAGGTGATGCCGCGGCTGATAGAGCCGCTTGGTTTCATATTTATTCGAATCAGTGTGGTGACCGTATTATTCTGGCTAAGCTTTGCCGGCGGCAAACGCTACCGAAGCAAGATAGAACGGCGCGACTGGAAGATACTTGTATTAGGCGGTCTTTTTGGCGTGGCACTCAACCAGATGCTGTTCTTCCTCGGGCTGAACCTTACTTTCCCTATTCACGCTTCGCTGATCATGATGAGTACACCGCTGCTTATCACGATCATCTCCCTATTCGTACTAAAGGAAAGAATGAGCCTGCAAAAAGCCGTCGGACTGGCGCTGGGCATTGGCGGCGCAACGCTGTTGATGAGCGCAGGCAAGGAGATCACGGTGACCGGAAACTCTGCTCTGGGCGATCTGCTTATTTTTCTTAATGCAGCATCCTATGCTGTTTATCTCGTTATCATCAAACCACTGATGGTGCGCTACCGCCCGATCATTGTGATCCGCTGGGTATTTTTGTTTGGGTTCCTGTTCGCATTGCCTTTTGATCTGCCGCAGTTCATGGCTATTAAGTGGTCCTTGTTTGGTCTGGGCGATTACCTGGCAGTGGCATTTATTGTGGTCTGTGTCACCTTCTTTACCTACCTATGGAATGTATATGCTTTACAACATTTAAGTCCCGCAACGGCAGGCGCTTATATTTATTTACAACCGATCTTTGCGGCGATCATCTCCATATTGGTAACGGGAGAGCAGCTGACGTGGGTAAAGCTATTAGCTACGTTATTGATTTTTGGAGGTGTCTATTTAGTGAATTTTGGCTTTCGACGGAGGGGAGTTGGCAGTTGACAGTTGGCAGAGAGGCAGTTGGCAGTTGGCAATTGGCAAATAACAACATCAAAAAAAACGGGAAAACTCTGAGAGTTGGCAGTTGGCAAATCCAAAAAAACGCCGAAGGCAGAGAGCAGACACGTAGGGGCGAACCTGTGTGTTCGCCCACATTTGTAGTTGATAAAAAAAAGTTGGCAAAAGCGAAAGCACAGAAACGAAAAAACACAGAGAGTTGGCAGTTGGCAAAATCGGAAAAAGGTAGAATCTCCTCTTCTCAACTCTACCACTTCATAAACGAACAAAAAAACAATGGAAAATAATAAGGGATTTGCGCTCCCTTCACGATTGCAGGAACTAGGAGCGGATATCGGGGAACAAGAGTTAAAGTACCATAGCAAGAGGGTGCTGGTAAGCAAGGAATTTACTTTCGACGCCGCCCATCATCTGCATGCTTATAATGGTAAATGCGGCAATCTGCATGGACACACTTACCGGGTTATCTTTGGCATTTCCGGCTTTGTAGGGAAGATCGGCATCACGGTGGACTTTAGCGAGATCAAAAAGATATGGAAGGAGCAAATAGAGCCACGGCTTGATCATCAATACATCAATCAGTCGCTGCCAAAGATGAATCCGACAGCCGAGAACATTGTAGTTTGGATCTACGAAGAAATGGAGCAAACACTGAAAGGACATGAACTGGAAGCGAGGGTAGAATTTGTACGGCTCTATGAAACGCCTTCCAGCTTCGCTGAAGCGCGAAGGGAATGGATGGAGAGGAATTGACAATTGTGAATTATGAATTGTGAATTGTGTTATGCTGAATTATAGTGATTGAACAGGGAACCTTTAGCACTTAAGACTTAAGCTAAAAACTTAGCACTTAAAACTTAGAACTAAAAACTGATTTGTGATCGCATGAGCAAGAAAAAACAGGGCCGGTCGGACGGATTGGTATATTCGACTAATCAGGACTACTACAGCGACTATAACGAGGAGGGAACAGAACAGGATACCCTCCCTAAAGAAAAGCAAAAGCTTCGGGTGAAACTGGATACGAAACAGCGTGCCGGAAAAGTAGTAACGCTTATAGAAGGCTTTGTGGGCACCGACGATGACCTTGAAGCACTCGGCAAACAATTGAAAACTAAATGCGGCACGGGTGGCAGCGTAAAGGACGGCTTCATCATCATACAAGGGGACTATAAACAGAAGATCTTTACATGGCTAAAGGAGTGGGGGTATAATAATGTGAAGGGAATGTGATGAATGAGAGGAATGTGGGAAATGGACTATGCATATTCAAGCCGTACCGAAACTAATCAACCGATCAACAAGTCAACTAATCAACTTACTTTTGCAGCTCATTTCTGATTCATGT
>DATJDP010000176.1:0-3993 GCA_035497355.1 Flavipsychrobacter sp. | reverse complement strand
TAAGGCCCGCAATTGTGTGCGGATATCTGATGTGGTGTTAGGCTATACATGAATTCAAACTGGTATTTCGTATATAGAAGTTCCTTTCTCGAGTAGCAATGAAGGAATAACCTGCGATATACCTTATCCCGAACTCAGGTTATTAAGTAATCAGGCGATCATCCTTTCAACGAGTCAACTTAATTGGTTTATTTTGTGGCATGAATGACACTCAGACCATACTGGAACTGCTTAAGTACACCGTTCCCGCTATTGTTGTCTTAATTGCGACCACCATTATCGTAAAAAGATTCCTTACCACCGATCTGAGAGCAAAAGAGGTGGAGATGCTTCGTGAAAACCAGCATACTACCGTGCGCTTGCGGCTACAAGCCTACGAGCGCCTGGTGCTTTATATTGAAAGAATACACCCCCGTCAGCTCGTACCGCGGGTGTACCAACCAGGTATGACAGTCGCCGATTTGCATGCGGTCCTTGTCTATACTATCCGTACCGAATTTGAACATAATCTCTCTCAGCAAATCTATGTTAATCTAAAAGTATGGGATACTGTGCGCAACGTCAAAGAACAAGAACTTAATATGATCAACACCATCGTGCAGCAACTGAACCCGGAAGAGCCTGCGAAAGAGCTGCACAAAAGAATAGTTGACTATGTACTGACTGTGGAAGGAGAGCTGCCTACTGATGCTGCGTTACAATTTATTAATGAAGAAGCCAAAGCTGTACTCCAATACGGCGCAAGGGGTTAGATTAATGATAATTGAAATTGATATTTGAAGGATGTCCGATAAAAAAATTAATACAGATTCAGGTATAGAAATTAAGCAGGTATACACAGAGCCATCTGAGATGACTGAGATGCCCGGGAAGTTCCCTTTTACACGTGGTGTTCATGCTGCTATGTACCGCGACAGACTCTGGACGATGCGCCAATATGCCGGTTTCAGCACGGCTGAGGAAAGTAACAAACGTTATCATTATCTGTTAAGTCAGGGTGTAATGGGCCTCTCCGTAGCCTTTGATCTTCCAACGCAGATCGGCTATGACTCTGATCACCTGATGGCAGAAGGAGAGGTAGGAAAAGTTGGCGTGGCAATCGACTCACTGGAGGATATGGAGATATTATTTAAAGACATTAAGCTTCAGGATGTCTCCACTTCTATGACCATCAATGCCACCGCTTTTATTTTACTGGCCTTCTATATAGCCCTTGCCAAAAAGCAGGGAGCCGATATTCGAAAGATATCCGGCACCATACAGAACGATATTTTGAAGGAGTATGCGGCACGCGGTACTTATATATATCCGCCTGTCCCTTCCATGCGTCTTATTACAGACATATTTGAATATTGCAGCAAGGAAGTGCCCAAGTGGAATACGATATCTATCTCGGGGTATCACATCCGTGAGGCTGGGTCTACCGCTGTGCAGGAACTGGCGTTTACCCTTGCCAACGGAAAGGCTTACCTGAAAGCCGCAATAGAAAAAGGACTGGATATTAATGTATTCGCACAACGGCTTTCTTTCTTTTTCAACGCGCACAACGACCTGTTTGAAGAAGTAGCAAAATTCCGGGCAGCGAGAAGGATGTGGGCAAACATCACCAAGTCCCTTGGTGCTACTGAGCCGAAAGCCCAAATGCTGCGTTTCCATACACAGACGGGAGGCAGCACGCTAACTGCACAACAACCACGAAACAACATCGTGCGTGTCGCCATTCAGGCATTAAGCGCTGTAATGGGCGGTACCCAATCTTTGCATACCAACGGCTATGATGAGGCGCTGTCTTTGCCTACAGAAGAAGCTGCAACTATTGCCCTACGCACACAGCAGATCATTGCCCATGAAAGCGGCGTAACACACACGGCTGATCCGCTGGGAGGTTCTTACTTTGTAGAAGCCCTGACGGACGAGGTAGAAACTAAAGCATGGAAGCTGATGGACAAGATTGAGGCTTTGGGCGGGGCGGTAAAAGCGATAGAGCAGGGTTTTATTCAGGATGAAATTGCGCATTCCGCCTACGAATACAATAAGGCTATAGAAAACGGAGAAAAAACCATAGTGGGGGTCAATAAATTTACCAGCAAAGAAACAGAACCAACACCAGTATTCAGAATAGATGACTCCATACGTCAGGTTCAGTCGGAAAAGCTAAAAGCACTGCGGGCGAAACGCGATAACCAGAAGACAACGGCTTGTCTGGAAACGATCCGTCAAAAAGCAATAACAACGGAAAACCTGATGCCATCAGTGATTGATGCGGTAGAGAACCTTTGTACGCTTGGAGAGATTTCAGATGTTTTGCGCGGGGTATGGGGTGAATACAGAGGGTAAATGCAGCCCCAATAGCGTTTTCATTAGGCTGGCCGATAGGAAAACTCCTCAAATAATCAATTGATAACAACTAACTTTGCCCCGATTTTTATTTCTCTCACCAAAAAGTTTCTATAAAAATGAAAGTAACCGTAGTGGGTGCCGGCGCTGTAGGCGCTACCTGTGCCGACAACATTGCCCGCAAAGAACTGGTAGAAGAGCTGGTGCTCGTAGACATCAAAGAAGGTTTTGCAGAAGGTAAAGCCCTGGACATTATGCAGACAGCTTCATTGCTGGGTTTCGATACACGTGTGATCGGAAGCACCAATGATTACAGCAAAACTGCAAATTCTGATGTATGTGTGATCACTTCCGGAATCCCTCGTAAGCCGGGAATGACCCGTGAAGAACTGATCGGTACGAATGCAAAGATCGTTGAGACTGTTGCTAAGAATCTGCTTCAATACTCTCCTAACACTATCCTGGTGGTGATCTCAAACCCTATGGATACTATGACTTATTTGACACTGAAAGCTACAGGACTTCCCAAAAACCGTATCATCGGTATGGGTGGCATTCTGGATAGCGCTCGTTTCAAATGCTATCTGCAACAGGCACTCAACTGCTCTCCAAACGATCTGCATGGTACAGTGATCGGCGGCCATGGCGATACAACAATGATTCCTCTTACCCGTCTTGCATCTTTGAACGGTACACCTGTAAGTAATTTCTTAAGCGAAGAACAACTGAAGAAAGTTGCTGCAGACACAATGGTAGGCGGCGCTACACTTACAAAGCTGCTCGGAACATCCGCATGGTATGCACCAGGAGCTGCAGGAGCCGCACTGGTAGAAAGTATTATCAGGAATGAAAAGAAAGTATTCCCTTGCTGCGTTTACCTTGAAGGTGAATACGGACAAAATGATATCTGCATGGGTGTACCTGTGGTGATTGGCAAGAATGGATGGGAGAAAGTAATAGACTACAAGCTGAACACGGAAGAACAGGAAATGTTCAACAAATCAGCTACAGCTGTAAGAAATATGAACCAGGTGCTCGACACAATGGTTGCGTAATAAAAATGAATATTAACAAAAAGCTGCTGTGAAGAATAGCAGCTTTTTTTATGCTTATGTGGCAAAAGTTTCTCCACTACCTAAAGCGATATGGCTTTGCAGAAATAGCAGGCGCTATTTGCGTGCTGCTCATATCCAGCCTTACTTACTATTTTACACGCAATAAGATCATTGCCGCGTATGCCGGAACCATTGGCGAGAATATTGGCTTCTACGGGGTAATCATTATCCGTGATATGATAGATGCCAGACGGAAGACAGCTTATTGGTCAACAAAAGAAATCTGGCCGGTACTAAGGAGCATTCTTATTGAGTTCGGAATTGCAGAAGCATTAGATACGCTAGTTATGCGGCCGCTGATGCTGTATTTGTTCACCTCGCTCTTTACAAATTACCAGTTAGGAGCGTTGGTGGGAGTAGTGATTGCCGACATCCTGTTCTACTCTCTTGCAGTATTGTCGAGCGAGCTAAGTAAAAAACACCGAAATAGCTGTGATAATTAACGCATTATAAAGGCGGATTAAAGCCTTGTACCGAGGAGATTTGAGGCAGGTTGTAAAAATAAAAAAGCCGACCTGAGAACAGGCCAGCCCCTATAAAC
>DATJDP010000175.1:0-8444 GCA_035497355.1 Flavipsychrobacter sp. | reverse complement strand
AATAAAAAAGCCGACCTGAGAACAGGCCAGCCCCTATAAACCCTATCAAATGCGAATGTACACAATGAATAGATATGGACAAGTTTTTTTGAAGAAATTTTTTGAACAACGAAACAATTTATTTCGTTTTAATTCAATTATTAGCAAGGGTATAAACTGTTTCGGTTTTACTTTGTTGTTGCTCAATTCGTTTGGCTTCCAGTAGCTTCTCCATTTCCTTATCTATTGTAATACTAAGATCTTCCAGACCATCTTCAGTGGAGATGCCTTTTAACTCCATCAGTTCCACAGCAATGTCACTTGCAGTTGCTTGCTTTAAGGAAGACAACACAAAAACGATTTGCTCGCTCAAGGGAAGATCAAAGGGAAAATGTCGCGGCGTTTTCATGGCTTTACGTTTAGTGAAGTATTATATCTCCTGCGCTTTATAGCCCGCACTGTTTATTATCTCCGATACTTTTTCTGCGGATATATCGTCGGTTTCAACGGTTAATATTTTATCAGGGTTCTGTGTGTCTACTTCCCAATGTTTGATCTTGTCATTTCCGTTTAGAAATGGAGTTACCGCCGCAATACAGCCGCCGCAATTGATGTTCGTTTTAAATTGATATTTCATTTAGCTCTGTTTATTATAATGTTTGTAAATATTTTAAAGTTTCAGCCATTTCAATCTCAGACTGTTAGTGACTACACTAACGCTGCTCAATGCCATTGCTGCTCCTGCAATCATAGGATTGAGCAAAAAGCCGGTAAACGGATATAAAACCCCTGCCGCAAGCGGTATTCCTATGACGTTGTAAATAAAGGCCCAGAACAGGTTTTGCCGGATAGTCGTAACGGTATGCTTCGAAAGTTTGATCGCCTGTGGAATTTTTGAAAGGTCGGAAGATATAATGGTCATTTTAGCCACGTCAATCGCAATATCGCTGCCCTTCCCCATGGCAATGCTCACATCCGCTGTAGCAAGAGCATTACTATCGTTGATACCATCACCAACCATAGCAACCGTTTTGCCCCGTGCTTGCAGTTCTTTTACAAAATTCGCTTTTTCTGACGGCAATACAAGCGCCTTATAATGGTCAATGCCTGCTAATGCCGCGACAGTTCTAGCTGTGTGTTCATTATCTCCTGTGAGCATATAGACTTCTATCCCTGCATCGTGAAGTTGTTTTACTGCCGTTATTGAAGTCGGCTTTACCTTATCTGCAATGGCAATAGCTGCAAGAGCATTGTGCTGATCGGCCAGCCAGACTACTGTTGTTGTCTTCCTCAGCCATTCCTCCGATTGCTGTTGCAGTGCAGGATCGGCAGCTATGTTGTTAGCATCCAGAAGGGACGTATTCCCTAAATAGTAGTGATTCCCTTCATAAACTGCTTCTACGCCCTTTCCTGTAATGCTTTCAAAATTGTCAATGCTTACCGCAGATGTATTTTGCTGCCTGAAGTAGCGAACTATCGCTTCCGCCAATGGATGCTCAGATTGCTGCTCTATGGCCAGCAGGAGTTGGGAAAGCTTTGAGTCATCCACACCTTCTTTCCAGGCTATTGTTACCACGTCTGGCTTACCTTCTGTGATTGTACCTGTCTTATCGAGCACAATGGCATTTACCTTCCTGGCTTTCTCAAGGCTTTCCGCATCCTTGATCAGGATGCCGTTTTCCGCTCCTTTACCAATGCCCGCCATAATAGCGGTAGGGGTAGCTAAACCGAGCGCACAGGGACAGGCAATAACCAAAACCGTAACCAGGGCCAGCATACCATGGGTGAAAGCATTATCCACACCTGAAAGCCCCCAGACTAATAAGCTAAGAACAGCAACAGCTATAACTATGGGAACAAAGATGCCTGCTATCTTGTCGACAAGCTTTTGCACAGGAGCCTTACTGCCCTGCGCGTCCTGCACCGCCTTTATGATTTGCGCAAGAATAGTGTCACCGCCAACTTTGTCGGCAACGAACTGAAAGCTTCCTTTCTGATTAATGGTTCCGGCAAAGACTTTTTCACCGTTCTTCTTTTCAACAGGGATGGGCTCCCCACTGATCATGCTTTCATCTACAAAAGAACTACCACTCTTCACCGTTCCATCCACCGCAATTTTTTCTCCCGGCTTCGTTAGTAGTATATCGCCCACTTTTACACTCGCTATAGGCATCTCCATCACATGGCCTCCGTCATGCACTACCGTTACCGTTTTGGGCTGTAAACCGATCAGCTTTTTTATAGCTGCGGAGGTGTTTCCCCTGGCTCTTTCTTCCAGCATCTTTCCCAAAAGAATAAAGGCAATGACCACCGCTGCCGCTTCGAAATAAACATGTGGAGCAACGCCTCGGTCGAGCCAGAACTGAGGATTTAGCGTATTGAAAACACTGAACAGATAGGCAACACCAGTGCTCAGCGCAACAAGGGTATCCATATTTGCCGACCTGTGTTTTGCCTGCTTCCACGCTCCGATATAGAACTGCTGGCCAAATATCAGCACCACAGGGGTGGCAAGTGCCCACATAATGTAATTGGCATAAGGAATATCCATGAAAAACATCCCAATAACCATAAGTGGCACAGATAGCGCAATAGCACCAATGGTCCTTGCGCGCAATGTTTTGTATTTTTTACGCTCTGCTTCCTCAAGTGCATCTTTTGCCTCTTCCGTTTCGTCAATCATCAGATCGTAGCCGATGCCCTGAAGCGCTGCCCGTAATTTTTGAGGATCCGTAATGGTTGGCACATACTCTACGATAGCAGTGGCGTTGGCGTAGTTCACATTTACACTCACCACGCCCAGGGTATTTTGAAGCATGCTCTGGGCACTGCTGGCGCAGGAGGCACAACTCATATTCAAAATCGGAAAGGTCTTTTTTACTGTGTTGACACCGTAGCCAAGATCGCGAATGGCAGCCACCGCCTCCTGTACCGTACCAACCGCATCGTTTGCCGTCAGTATTACCCGATTGTTATTCAGTTCCACTTTGTGGTCTGTAACGCCTTTTACCTTATCTAACCCTTTATCCACTATCAGTGCGCAATGTTCGCTATCTACGCCGGAAAGTGGAAGTACCAGTTTATTATCCATGATGTTCCTCCAGTTTGTCCTTTACAAAGTTCCTTATTACTGACGGCAACCCCTTACACCTTTATGGAAAAGGTTTACAGATTATTGCACGGGGAGGAAAGCGGTCAAGCGATATTATCTATCGGTTTGCGATGCGGTGTACCTAGCTTTTTGAATTGTGAAGGAGTCATACCCGTGAGTTTCTTAAACTGGGAAGACAGATGCTGTGTGCTACTATAGCCGAGATGGAAGGCAATGTCGCTTAAAGTCTGCTCATCATACATTAACCATTCTTTTGCCTTTTCGATTTTCTGCAATAGAAAAAATTGCTCAATGGTCACTCCTTCTACTTCTGAAAACAGGCGGCTTAGCGAAGAATAATCTTTAAAAATATGAGACAGTAAATATTTGCTAACGCTAAAGTGTTCTTCGATGGCTCCGCTTTGGACCTTCTGGATCAATAAATTTTTGATGCGCTCGATCAATTGAGACCTCTGGTCGTCCAGCAACTCAAAACCTCGTTCCATTAGCCCATTCACCAAGCTCTGCAGGATTTCGGGAGACGGCGCTTCCGAAAGTTCCACTTCACCGAGATGCACATAATTCGCATTTAGCTCACATTGCTCCAGCAACTGCTCTACAGAAGCGATGCAGCGGGGACAAACCATATTCTTAATCATCAGGCGCATTCATCAAAATTAGCAAATGGAAGGTTAGGAATGGCTTGAGTTGACATAGAGTCGCCGGGAAGAAGACCACAGGAACACAAAGGGAGAAATTGAGCATTCGCAGATCGCAAAGCACAATTGCTAATTAACTCTGTTCGCCACTTTCAAATAAATCAGAGGCTGCACCATGGTTTTGATAGAGCCTCGTGAGGAATTTAGATAAGCCGTTATTCGTCATCATCCGACTGATTATCGCGGTCTTTATGTTTTTGGCGGCGGCCCCGTTCGCGTGCCTGCTTTTTTCCTTTTCGTGTTTCCCTTCCTTCTATCATACTGCCATGTGGCTCCTGAAACAGATCTTCCTCTTCCATTTCTTCATCTACTTTTGCTGGCGTAGAAGGGCCGGCTTCAGGGCCTTCCGTTCTAAGCGCATTGTTGATCTCAACGAGGAATATCTTTTCCTTCTCACCAAAGCTGCTGATCTTTTCATTAATTGTCGCGATATCGGTCTCATTTCCTTCAATAGACTCTGCGGGCAACATTATATCTCTGACAAATTGCTTTTGAATACGCAAGTAATTGTTAACTGCGCTAAGCAGCGCACGTCCATCTCCTTCAGCATATAGCCTTCTCAGAGCCGATATCTGTTCATCTACATAACGCTCATCGGCTTCACGCAATGGTCGCAAAGCACTAAAGTTCTTAGCAGCAGAGGCGTCATCAAACGCCTTGTTCCATGTCACCCTATTCGCTTCCACTTTTTCCTTAATATCCATAAGGCCTTTGTTGGAATAATCCTGGGCGCGGACGGCTGCAAAAGCAAAAATGCCAATTATCAAACCGGTAAATTTCAGACAACGCATAGAAAACAGTTTGGGATAGCCACAAATATAATTAATCAGCTGTTTTCCAGCGAAAGCCGCAGCAATATCAGGTCTTTTAACGGTTCTTTTTGATTTTCAAAATCGGGAATGAATAATAGCGAATAGGGAAAAAGGTGTCCGAAGGTCTGCTAATCATGGTACTTTTGCAGATTAAAGGAAAGCTATGGGAAAAGTCGCTATTAATCTCGTTACAGGAAGTATTCAACAGAGCGAAACTATTGTAGGAATTGACCTTGGAACCACCAATAGTCTTATTGCTATTGTACGGCCCGACACGCAGAAACCCATTGCTCTGCGCGAGGTGGATGGCCTGACGCTAGTGCCATCCATAGTGCACTTTGATGCTTATGGCAATGCAATTGTAGGCAGTGAGGCGCGGGAAAAGCTGGTAGCAGCGCCGGAAAGAACCATCTATTCGGTGAAGCGGCTGATGGGTAAATCTTACAAAGATGTAAGTGACCACGCTCATTCCTTTGCTTACAAGATAATTGACGACGAAACTGATTCACTGGTAAAGATCCAGATGAATGATCAGTTTTATACACCTATTGAGCTATCAGCAGACATCCTTAAAGAACTAAAGCACCGTGCAGAGCATATATTAAAAACGCCCGTTACCAAGGCGGTTATCACCGTACCAGCTTATTTTAATGACGCACAAAGACAGGCAACCCGCGACGCAGGAAGACTTGCAGGTCTGGATGTGCTGCGTATCGTAAACGAGCCAACAGCCGCTAGTCTTGCTTACGGCATGGGCGTTAAGCCAGACGAAGAAAAAACGATTGCCGTATACGATCTCGGAGGAGGAACATTCGATGTTTCGATATTGAAAATTACCAATGGTATTTTCGAGGTGCTCGCTACCAATGGAGATACCTACCTCGGTGGAGATGATATGGACCGTGCCATTGTAGAATACTGGCAACAAAATGAACACCTGGCCGAGTCGACGGATAAATCACTACTGCAGCGGTTAAGGCTAAGTGCGGAGGAAGCGAAAAAACACCTTTCAAGCAATGAAACGTTTGAAGGAACAGTAGCTGGTCAGAAAGTGACACTTACTAAAGCGAAATTCAATGAATTGATACAACCACTGATCAACCGTACCATCAACAGTTGTAAACACGCCCTGCGTGATGCAGGACTGACCTCTGCTGATATAGATGCTGTTGTAATGGTTGGTGGGTCTACACGGGTTCCCCTTGTAAAAGAAAGCGTAAAAAGCTTCTTTGGAAAGGAACTGTTTGACGAATTGAACCCGGACGAGGTAGTAGCGCTTGGAGCAGCAGTACAGGCAGACATCCTGGCCGGAAATAATACCGACATGCTACTGCTGGACGTAACACCTTTATCGCTCGGAATCGAAACAATGGGCGGATTGATGGATGTACTTATACCTCGCAACTCTAAAATACCTACCAAAGCAGGCAGACAATATACTACCCAGAAAGACGGACAAAGCAGCATGCGCATTTCCGTTTTCCAGGGGGAAAGGGATCTGGTAAAGGATAACAGGAAACTTGCTGAATTTAACCTTACCGGTATTCCCGGAATGCCTGCCGGACTGCCGAAAGTAGAAGTTAGCTTCCTGATAGATGCAGATGGTATATTGAAGGTGAGCGCAAAGGAGTTACGTAGTGGCGTAGAGCAAACCATAGAAGTGAAACCGCAATATGGGCTTACCGATGAACAGGTAGAGAGCATGCTGATGGAATCTATTACCCATGCGAAGGACGATATACAGACAAGGGCGCTGGTAGAGGCTACTACAGAAGCAGAACAAATGCTTGAGACAACTGAAAAATTTCTCAGCAAGCACGGTGAATATCTCAACATTGCGGAAGTGGCTCAGACCCGTGCACATATGGAGCAACTTCAAAGCGCCATAAAAGCAAAGGATAAGAATCTTGTTCAGAAGGAAATGGAGACGCTGAATGAAGTCTCCCGACCTTATGCGGAGCGGGTAATGGACGCAGCGCTGAAAGATGCGATGAAGGGCAAAAAGATCGTCTAAGCACCACCGTAAAAATGTTATCCTGTTGTAAAGCCAGAGATTAATTCATTCTCATATACTAAAAAGCTGGACTTTCGCGCAGAATACATTAAGTTGTATTGATTTATATGCGAACGAAGCTTTTCGATCTGCTATTTTTAATCGTAGCTGGCTTTCTTGTCTTTTATCTCAGTCAAAAACCTGTTTACAACTGGGATATGATCTCTTATATGGGTGTGGCAACGGAATATTCTGTTCATGATCCGCAGGTCGTTCACGATTCGGTATACCACGACCTTAAGAGGGAAGTTCCGGCACCTGTCTATAGAGACCTGACGGGCGATCATGAGGAGCGGCGGGCCTGTCTTCTAAGCTCAAAAGAGTACAACGATCAGCTAAGCTATTTCCGGGCCAAACCACTCTATACTTTAATGATCGCCGGCCTTAATAAGGCAGGGGTGAGCCTTGTAAGAGCAACACTAATACCATCTATCATAGCGTGCTTCTTTCTAATGCTGCTTGTTTATCACTGGCTATCACTATATCTCAAAAAGCCTTTTGCTTTTGTTACCGCCTTACTGATGTCACTGCTTCCCATCTTTATCGAACTAGACAGATTTTCAACACCCGATGCTGTTTCTAACTTCTTTGTGCTGCTGAGCCTCTATCTCGTTACTACGGGGAAAAATAAATGGTGGATCCTGCTTTCGTTATTCCTAAGCGTTGTAGCGCGGGTAGATAACTTCGTGCTTGCTATTGTAGTTGCCTATTTTCTTTATTTGAAAGGAACGAAAAACGTAGTGTGGAAGCTGGGGATCGTTGGGGCAGTTGCAGGTATAAGTATTATCGGTATTCCTGTCTTAATGGGCGATAGCCCTACCTGGTTTACAAAATTTGCCTTTCTCGGCTCTGTAACCAGCTATGTAAACCACTGGAGAGACGTGATATATACACTGAGAACAGACGCACTATATCTTTTACTTATCCTGGCCACTGCATTTATGCTTCGAAAGGCGGACTACGCTATTAAAATGCCTTTGATCATTATCGTGATAACAATACTGGCGCGACTGATTCTGTTCCCTTCTTTGCAGGAGCGTTTTTATGCCGCTTATGAATTCGCAGTTATCATTCTTCTGGTCAAGTATCTCAGCATCAGACCTGGCCTGATAAAGCTAAAGAGAGTCCGTGCCATGTAGCTTATTCGCTGCGAACCGCTACTACCACGTCATTATACTCCGGATGCTTCCTGAGATAAGCCGCCAGATAAGGGCAATAAACAACTACCTTCTGTCCGCTTTGTCTTGCATCTTCGAACGCAAATCTTGCTAGAGTAGAAGCAAGGCCTTTCCCTTCGTATTGCCGGGGCACCTCGGTGTGCATTAATTCTCTGTTACCGTTGCGCAGATGATAACTGATGAACGCCGTATCGTCTGGCAATGATATCTGGTATTGGGAATATTCTTTATTGTCCGTTACTGTATAAGTGGCTTTGTCGTCCATAGCAATTCTGTTATTTTATAATAATACGGATTTTCACTTCATTACTACCTGGGCTATATGCTTCGTCTTTTGTTCCAGCAGTATATAGCGGCTACGGGTAAGATCGAATAGCACTTCCGGCGTGTAGTGCCTTATGGTAAGGAGCTGAACATTTTCATTGCGAAACACCTTGTAATCTTTGCTTAGCTCTTTTACTAGTTGCTGTTCTTTCTCTTCGTCATGGTCTATACATGCTACAAAACTGATGGCTGCATTTTGTATCAGGTTCACTTTCACATTCAGGCTATGAAAAATGCGATAAAGATTGCTCAGGTTATCTTCTGTAATGAAAGAGAAATCGCGTGTTG
>DATJDP010000174.1:0-8753 GCA_035497355.1 Flavipsychrobacter sp. | reverse complement strand
TTTACGCTGATCGGTGTCTTCTCCGCGCGTCAGGACCAAACGTTTGCCCGGGCAGTGCTCGGAGACGGCTATGTAGATATGACGGAGCAAAACATAGCTAATGGCGATCCCTTTGGCGTTTATAAAGAGGGCAACCAGTTTCTGATGTTTGTGCAGATCGCCTTTAATAATATAAAAGTCGCGTTTTACACCTTGGTTTTAGGCATCACCCTTGGCGTTGGTACTGTATATATGCTTTTTAAGAATGGACTGATGCTTGGTGTGTTTGAATACCTTTTCTTTCATCATGGCTTGGGCATTCAGTCAATACTCGTCATCTTTATACACGGTACGCTGGAGATTTCTGCCATTGTGATAGCGGGGGCGTCGGGTTTAGTCATTGGCAATTCCATTCTATTTCCCGGCACCTACACACGACTTGAGTCTTTGATGCGCGGAGCAAAAGACGCTATAAAGATTATCATTACACTCATCCCCGTCTTTATCATTGCGGCGGTGTTTGAAAGCTATGTCACCCGCCACACGGGGATGCCTCTATGGCTAAGCCTGTCCATTTTGTCTGCATCGCTGGCTTTTATCATTTGGTACTTTATCTACTTCCCTATTATAGTCAACAAAAAAACGAAGCATGCAGAAGATACCGTGCATTAAGTTTTTTCCTCTTTTGCTGCTTTTCCTTTGCTGCTTTGTCGTTCAGCCGGCAAGTGCTGCCCATACCATCACGGACCAGGAGTGGCAGCAACTAACCAACGACAAGGCATTCGATTACAAAAACGAGAAAGAAATGGCGCAGGAGAACACCCCGAATGCGCCACAAAACTTCTTTTCCAGGCTTATTGGTGCCCTGTTCTTCTTCTTTACAAGCACCGCCGGCAGAACAATACTATGGGTACTCGTTGCTTTCTTCGTCGGGTATCTGGTCTATAAAGGCTTTTTGGCGGACAGACAAGCACTATTTAAAAGAGAAAAAAAAGTAGCAGAAGAGCAGGGGACAGAGGACGTGATCGAAGAGATAAACGATCACGATTGGGAGCTACAGCTACGGAATGCTATAAAGGAAGGTAATTATAAGCTTGCCATACGGAGCAGTTATCTTTTCATCCTGCAGTTACTCAATGAGCGCCAGGCTATCCAATACCGTGCAGACAAGACGAACTACGATTATTACTACGAGCTGCGCGATACTGCTTACAAATTGCCGTTTAAACAATTGACAAGACAGTACGAGTTTGCCTGGTATGGTGATTATCCCATTGCGGAAGATGGCTTCAGGGAATATATGCGCGTTTTTGAGAGCCTAAAATCGAAGATCCGGTAATGAGTGAGAAATGCAAATATCTGTGCTTCGTTTGTATGGCATTGCTGCTATTGAGTAGTTGTATCAACCAGGATAAAGGACCGCAAAGATGGAAAGTAACTTTGAAGAAGGAGGATAAAAAGCCCTATGGTACCTATCTGGCTTACCAGTCGCTAAAGTATTTTTTCCCACGGGCAAAGATCGCAGACCTTTCCTCAGGCTTTCGATACAGTAATATTACCCGCAAGATGGCCGTGGGCAAAAAAAAATCATTGCTGGTGGCGGTAGGACTTAACTTTTACCTGAGCGAGCAGGAGTTGCAAACCTTGATGGACTTTGCAGCCGCAGGCAACGAAGTGCTGATCTTTACGCGCCTTCTCGATGATAAATTGGAGCGTGCCACAGGCTACACTATGAAGGACAACGGGTATGAAGAAGCCCGGCTAACCAAAGAAAACAATGGATCTGTAAGCTTAAATGCCCTTACACTCATCAATCGCATAGATACATTTGGCTACCAGGGGCATTCCCTCCTGGCATCCTTTGTGCAGATCGACGACAGCAGTAGCAACAACAATGCAGGTGAAGAAAGGTCAGAAGCATTTTTTAAGATTTCCGATACGCTCGGCCTTGTAAAAGGCAGTCCTGATTTTATTCGCTTCAAGGTAGGACGTGGACATATCAGTCTGCACGCAGCACCTCTTGTATTAAGCAACTACTTTCTGCTTCAGAAAAATAACAAAGATTATCTTCAGTCTTTATGGAATACGCTTCCCTCTGATATTGGCGCTATCTATTGGCACGACTACTACAAGCGAAGTGCAGAAGCTTCCGATCTTGGAGTGTTGCTTAAATATCCTGCTACCCGCTGGGCCTTTATTATTGCGTTATTTGCTTTGCTCATTTATATCTTGTTCGAAAGTAAAAGACGGCAGAGGGTTATTCCTGAAATAAAACCTTTGGAAAACAGCTCCGCTTCTTTTGTGGAGACGGTAGGCAGGCTATATTATCATAAAGCCGATCATACGAACCTTGCAGAAAAAATGATTCAGCATTTCTTTGAATGGGTGAGAACACATTACTTTATCAGTACCAACAAGCTGGATCAGCGCTTTGCAGAGCAGTTGGTGGTAAAATCAGGATTGCCCGTGCCGGTGGTGACTTCATTAATGGAGTCGATCCGCGAAATACACATAGAGCGCAAGCAGATAGACGAAAAAGAACTTTATCACTTATATCACACTATTGACTTATTTTATAAAACAGTAAAAGCTGATGGAAGCACAGCAACAAACGACAGATAACGCAGCACTTGTTCAGCTTATAGAACGGGTGCAGGAACAGATACATCGGGTAATAGTGGGGCAGGACAGCATGGTGGAGCTACTGCTGGCAGGACTGCTGGCAGATGGGCACATACTTATTGAAGGCGTACCCGGCGTGGCAAAAACACTAACGGCAAAGCTGTTGGCTAAACTTATCAACGCCCAGTTTTCGAGAATACAGTTTACGCCCGATCTAATGCCCAGCGATGTAATAGGCACCAGCGTGTTCAACCCGCAGACCACCAGCTTTCAATTCAAACCCGGACCCGTTTTTGCCAACATGATCCTGATTGACGAGATTAACCGGGCTCCGGCAAAGACACAGGCTGCATTGTTTGAGGTAATGGAAGAACGGCAGGTGACAGTAGATGGACAGACGCATCTGATGCATCCACCGTTTATGGTTGTTGCCACGCAAAATCCAATAGAACATGAAGGCACTTATCGTCTGCCTGAGGCGCAGCTCGACAGGTTTTTGATGAAGCTGGTTATTGGCTATCCATCGCTGGAAGAAGAGATGCGCATCCTTGAAATGCACAATCGGGAAACCACTGCTGATATGCTTGCAGAGATTGGCCCCGTGGTAAGTAAAGAAGCGCTGGCAGCGGCACGTGCACAGATACGGCAGATACACATAGAGCCCAGGCTGCTCGGCTATCTGGCAAAGATCATCTGGGAGACCCGCAATGACCGGTCTTTGTATATAGGCGCATCACCCCGCGCCTCTATTGCCTTGATGAATGTAGCTAAAGCTATAAGCGTGCTGCGGGGAAGAGACTTTGTGATACCGGAAGACATCACCTTCGCAGCTCCGCATGTGCTCAGACACAGGATAAGTCTAACACCGGAAAAGGAAATGGAAGGACTGACCACAGACGATGTGCTGAAGGAAATAATTGCAAGAATAGAAATACCACGGTAGCAGTTGAGCCTTAGAAAAAAAATAGAAAGCCTTTTCGTGGCGAAGCGCTGGTTTCTGCTGGTCGCTATCGGCGTACTGTTGTTCGTTATATCATTTTTCTTTCCTATTTTATTTGAAGCAGCAGTTGTCTTCACAATTGTAGTTATGCTGTTTACCATCCTCGATGGTTATCTGTTATTCATGCGGAGAGGAAGTGTAAATGCGGCGCGGATCATGCCTGTACGATTTAGTCTCGCCGATGACAATAAAGTCACCCTATCCATTAGCAATACTTTCCCTTTTACCATAACGGCGAAGATGGTCGAGCAACTGCCCCGGCAGTTTCAAAAAAGAGATTTCCAACTAAAGGTAGACATTAAGAGCGCCGGAAGAAAGACAATAGATTACACTTTGCGACCGTTAACCCGGGGTGCATACGATTTCGGAGCGTTGCTGTGCTATCTACAGTCGCCGCTCGGTCTGCTGGAGCGACGAATGGAAGCGGCACCCGAGGCTACAGTAAAAGTGTACCCTTCCTTCCAGCAATTAAAGAAATACGAACTGGTAGCGCGTTCTGACAACTATCTCACCGGCATGAAGAAAGTGCGGCGCCTGGGCCATAGCATGGAGTTCGAAAAGATCAAAGCCTATGTGCATGGAGACGATATCCGTACCATCAACTGGAAGGCGACCGCCCGGTCTGCCAACCTGATGGTGAATACCTACACAGACACGCGCGAGCAACAGGTGTATGTACTGATAGACAAAGGCCGAAGCATGAAAATGCCTTTTGGCGGAATGAGTCTGCTCGACTATGCTATCAATGCCACACTTTCCCTGCTGAACGTAGTGCTGGTGAAGCACGACCGCGCGGGACTCATAACCTTTGCCAATAAGATAGGGAATGTCATTGCTTCAGAAAAGCGAAGCGGACAACTCCAGCGTATTGTGGAGGCCTTGTACCAACAAGAAACAGAGTTTAAGGAAAGTGATTATGAAACGCTGACGGCTATTATTCAAAGGCGGATTTCACAACGCAGTTTCCTGCTGCTCTTCACCAATTTTGAAACCCTTTCCTCCCTTGATCGGCAGCTTCCTTTTTTGAAACAACTGTCTGCAAAACATCTTGTCTGCGTCGTTTTTTTTCAAAATACGCAGATAGAAGCCATGCAGCAGGCATCGGCTGAAACGATTGAAGATATTTATATCAAAACGATTGCGGGGCGGTTCGACTATGAGAAAAAGCTTATCGTAAAGGAGCTTCGACGCCATGGAATGCTTGCCATACTTACCACTCCACAGCAGTTGACGGTAGATGTTATTAATAAGTACCTCGAGTTAAAGGCCCGGCAAATGGTTTGATGAGTATCGTTTAAGTGCACCACTGGTTCAAGCGTTGGTTATAAGCGGACGTTTACGAATATTGGGTCTGAGCGAGACGATCAGACCAGCACGATAATCGTTTAAGTGCCTGTAGGGTCAGAGTCGCTCACTTTTCATCGTTGACTGCTTTGCTTTCTTTCGCTCCCTCATTACCTTTTTCCAAGCTAATATTCATTTCTCTCAACCTCATATTACATTCCCTCAACCTTATATTACATTCTCTCAGCCTCATATTGAATTCTTTCAGCCTAATAAGAGCTGAGAAATCTCAACATTGTTTAGCAAATTCTCAATGGCTTTTCCTTCAATCCCGATATAAGATTCCTTCGATTCAATATTGAAAAACACTTTTTCAATATTGAAAAGCTTCTGACGAATAAGTGTTTTATTCTATCGAATAGGTGGTCGAACCATTTGCATACCGGGCAGGCTCTTTTAACAATTAAGCTGAGAGCATGTTGATTGAGGTTGACAAAAAGTTGCATGAGGTTGAAAGAATGTTCGATTAAATCGAGTTTAGAGGGCAGTTGGTGGAGGTAGGGACGAACTTGTGTGTTCGCCCAGTTCCGCATTAGGAAGGAGGTAGAGATCCCAAGCTGGCGTTCTATCCCCGTTTTTTCGTGACGCACCATAAACATATAAAGACGCCTTCGTCACTACATTGTCTGCTTTATAACACGGATTTGTAATATTAGCCTGCGTCGCTTGCATCACATTTTCTTCATGAGTAAGTTTACTTATTACTCATCAAAAAGCAGACTTATGAAACACCTTCTCCTCTTTAGCTTTTTTTCCGTTTCTCTATTAACCGTCCAAAAGGACGTATCAGCACAAACGCCGTTTCCAGATGCGGAATTTATTGACGTCAACAACATCAAAGCGCGGATTATGGTACATGGCGATATGTGGCATAATCCGGACTCGACTTATGCTCAATGTGAGTTCCCGAAGGGCTCGGGGAAAAACGTCGGTTTTGCAGGCGCTATATGGATGGCGGGCTATGACAATCAGGGGCAACTTCACGCGGCTGCACAGACTTACCGGAACAATGGTATTGATTTCTGGCCTGGCCCTCTGGACTCTTTTGCAAATGGTAGTGTAGCGCCTATAAGCTACGCCAAATCTCAGAAATGGGCTAAAATATGGAAGGTGAATCGCTGGGAAATTGAATCTTTTCTGAATACTCCAAATCATACCGTTTCCAACATACCAGCTTCCATTCTTGAATGGCCAGGCTCCGGCAATATTTACGCAACAGGGAATGGAGGGGTAAATCTTAATCTTGTTCCTGGGGGCATATACAGTTATGCGCCGTTTATTAATAGTCCCAATGACCCGGGCAATGATCCCAATGCCTATGAGCCGTTAAGAGGCGATTATCCAGACATCAAAGGCGATCAGGCACTCTGGTTTATTTTCAATGACTATGGTCCTACACACTCTGCTACAGACACGCTTCCGATAAAAATAGGGGTGTCTTGTCTTGTTTACGGCTATAAAAGAAATACTGCGATAGACAATGTTGTGTTCTACGATTATAAAACGATTTATCATGGCAATATAGAGCTGGATTCATTCGTAATGGGCGTTTTTGCCGATATGGATCTCGGTTATGGCTTTGATGACTATATTGGTTTTGATTCCTCTCGTAATCTTGGATATACCTATAATGGCGACAGCTTTGACGGGGCCGGAGAGCCGAATTCTTACGGAGACAGCATTCCGGCTGTTGGAATACGAATTTTGAAATGGAACTATCTCGATACTTGCGGAGCTAATATACCTGCTCAAAGCTTTATGGCGGTTAACAACAGTTCCGACCCCGTGATAGGTGACCCTACCACAGGTGATGAGTTTCACAACTATCTTACGAGCAGGTGGAGAAATGGACAGCATTTGGTTAACGATTATACCGGCCCAGGTACTCCAACCGGAGGATCGGGAAACGGCAGCTACCCTCTGGCAAATTATATTTTCCCAGGCAACCCCTCCATCAGTTCTGAATGGTCGGAGTGTTCTAGCTTGAACGTACCCTACGATCGCCGTTTTGTTATTGCAGGGGCGCCGGAGAAGGTCACTCCAGGTTCAGTTCAACATTTCTCGTTCGCACTCATAGCCACGCCGCCAAAGTATGGCAATGCCTGTCCCACCTTTAGCCTTGCTGACTTACAAGCATTAGCAGATACGGCAAAAGAAGTGTTTTGTAATCCACTTCCAGTAAAAACAGGCATTGAAGATCATTTCCAAAGTAATCAGCAGCTAAAGATCTATCCGAATCCGGCCAACGACAGGTTGTACATTGTAAGCAAAGACAATCTGGAAGGTCATGTTTCAGTTGCCGATGCACTTGGAAGAAGGATGGAAGTAAGGCTGCACCAGCAGGGCAACACATGGGAACTGAACACCAGCGCTTTTGCTCCAGGGGTATACTATCTTATCGTTACTGACAACGGCAAGAGCTATGCTACACCTTTCGTAAAGAACTGATAGAAGAAATAATTGTTATGGAAGGTCTGTTGCTCACTGGCGGCAGACTTTCTTTTTTGCCGCAATGCTTAGTATTATTGCGGCTAGTACTTTAAAAGACCAATGAGGTACCTACTATTTCTTTTATCGCTAATGCTTCTCGGTAGTGGTTGCCGGAAGGATGTTTTGCACTGGCAGAAAGTAGTAAAGCTGGATGCTCATACCAGCACCGACCGGCTCAATAAAATACTGTTTATCAGTGATTCAGTTGGTCTTGTAGTAGGTGGTCAACGATTCAACAATAGCACTGTTCTAAAAACTAAAGACGGGGGGAACACCTGGAGTTATCAAAATATCCCTGACGCCCCAAAGGGAATTTATGGCATTACTCAGTCGCCTTCGGGCACACTCTATGCAATAGCATTTGATGGAAAGTTTCTCAGATCTGCAGATACGGGTACAACATGGTCGGTTCAACAATTGTGGTATCTGCCTTATAAAGACCTTGCTTTCTTCGATGACGACCGCGGTATGATAATCGGGGGGGTCAGTTTCAACCAGGGGTATCCTACCTATATTACAAAAGACGGCAATTATTCCGCTTTCGACTCACTTGGCTACCAACTGAACGATATTGAAATGATTGATGGACGGACGGGATACATTGCTGCATTCGGTGTGGTTTTGAAAACGGAAGACAGCGGAGAGAACTGGAATATGCTGGATGTAAAGAATGACAATTTCACCGCCGTCCATGCATACGGACCGAACGAAGCCTGGACTTGTGGCAGCAATGGCAGCATTTTTCATACGGGCGATGGCGGTAAGAGTTGGGAGCGCATGCGCAATGGCAATGACCTTACGAAGCCGCACTATTCTTTAAACGATATTCTTTTCACCGACCGTCTTCATGGCTTTGCAGTCGGCGATAAGGGTCTTTTGATCTATTCCGACGACGGCGGCCATCATTGGATGGAGTTCGATCGTTTTACGAGCAGCGCCTTGCATAATATTGCTGCCCTCAAAGATGGAAGCTTGCTTGTATGCGGTGAGGAAGGTGCGCTGTATAAGGTATTTCCAAAGCTATTGCCATAGCCTTTTAAGCTTGTTATCGGAGGTTTTAAATGCAAAGTGGCTTTCCATTGTTATTTTTGCACACATTTTAAAGGTTTTTCCCTTATAACACATGGTACAGGCAACATTGAGCGAACAGGAAATCGTTCGTCGCGAGAAATTGAAAGAACTCGAAGCGTTGGATATAAATCCATATCCGACGTAAAGGACAACAATAAATCCGTAAATGCGTATCGTTATGCTATGAATAAATAGAGGTGAGGGACTACTCGTTTCCTGATAATTTATAGGAAATGAAGTTCTTCAG
>DATJDP010000173.1:0-9178 GCA_035497355.1 Flavipsychrobacter sp. | reverse complement strand
TCTAATGCAGGTCAATGCTGCCGCCGCCTACTTTATAACCATTATTATAAATCTCGATCTTGTAAGTGCCGCGATCGTAATCGCTGTCCTGATGCCAGTCTACCACGATGTCTTTAACCGGTACGCCCTGTTGCAGACTTACCTGCTTTGCCATGGTATAGTTAAGCGTCTGACCGTCGTAAGTGTTTGTAACACCAGAGCCATAGGCAGCATTGCTCAGCAGATTGCCACTTGGCCCTATAATGCGTATATAAAGGTCTTTTACACCGTCTTCAGCAATACGATTTTCATCAATATCGAATGTTATTCTGAAAATATCTACGCGGCTGGCCCTGGAAGTTTCTTTTTCTTTTTTGCCATTCCTTTTCAGATCTATTGGCACCATGCGAATGTTTGAAGCATGCAGCACAGACGCTAGTCTTACTTTTTGAGAAAGCGCAATGTTTTTGGTAACTGTTGAGTCTCTTTCTTCAGAGAGCGTCTGATTGTATTTATTAAGCCTTGTATTGTCTTGTTCCAGTTCTGCAATGCGTTCTTCATAGGTTTTCACTTTGCCGTTTAGCTGACTAACAAGGGTTCTTGCTCTTGCATAGTCAGCGGCTGTAGACCGGCTATTGCTCAAAATGCCTTGTATCTGGCTTCTCAGACGATTGATCTCACTTTCTTTGTTAGTGACCATACTGTCCAGCTGTGCGTTTTTGCCAACCAGCAGATCCAGTCTCGCAAGTGCTGCATTGTATTCGGTTTTTACATTGTCGCGATCAGTAGTTACAGTATCAAGCTGTGTATAGGCTTCGTCTCTTTGTTGTGAAACCTTGTTTCTGCTGCTGAACAGATAGATATTGACACCTAGCAAAACGGCGATAATAATGATGAAAATAACAGTGTTATTCCTCTTCGGCGGCTGTCCTGACGTGTTGACCTCTGTGCTCGAATAGTTATCTTCCTGGCTCATATTCTAACGGTTTGATTAATTTAGTTTAAAAATAAAATATTGTCTTTATTGTGGAGCAACTAAAGCATATCCTTTTTATTGATATTGAAACCGTGCCCTGTGTCGCAACTTACAATCTTCTGAATGAAGAAATGCAGAAGCAATGGGATAGAAAGTCAAGGTTATTTAAAAGTTCAAACGAGGAAAACAACGTTCCCGCCTTGCTTTTCACGGAGAAAGCGGCCATATTTTCTGAATTCGCAAAGGTAGTTTCTATTGGCATTGGGTGCCTCGTAGAGAAGGCTGGCGAGTGGAAAATGGTGCTTAAAGCGCTTTCTGACGATGACGAAAAAGTTTTGTTAAATAAGTTTTGCGAGGCATTAACGCGCTTCGGTGAGACCACCAAAGATCTCAGGTTTTGTGGTCACAACATTAAGGAGTTCGATATTCCTTTCCTATGCCGTAGAATGATCATTAATGGCATGCAGCTGCCTGAGTGCATGCAAATACATGGCAAAAAGCCCTGGGAAGTGGCCCATCTTGATACGCTTGACCTGTGGAAGTTTGGCGATCATAAACATTATACCTCTCTGGCATTACTAGCTGCCGTTCTTAATATACCTTCGCCGAAAGACGACATAGACGGGAGCATGGTAGGGGAGGTTTACTGGAAGGAACATAATTTACCACGAATTAATCGCTATTGCTTGCAGGACGTTTTTACCACAGCTAAGGTTTTTCTTAGACTGAAAGGGATTAACGATATTCATCCCGAACCGCAATACGTTGACTGAGTTTGTCTTTCGACTTTTGTCTTTATACTTATTTTGAACCAATGAGCTCCGATTTAAAGAAACTCTTCCAATCCCTGCAACAGAAGCAGTTTGCTCCTTTTTATCTCGTAGATGGCGAGGAGCCATTCTATATCGATCTTATAACTAGTTTTTTTGAAGAAAATATCCTGCAACCGTCCGAAAAGGACTTCAATCTTATCTCTATCTACGGGAAAGATGCAGAGTGGGCGGACGTTGTGAATGCCTGTCGTCGTTTCCCCATGTTTGCGGAAAGACAAGTGGTGATACTGAAGGATGCGGCACAAATGCGAACCCTGAATGAACTGGCTGGCTATCTTGAAAATCCCGCGCCGACGACTGTTTTTCTGATAGAGCATCGCTTCAAGAAAACAGACGGAAGAAGCAAGGTGGTGAAGCTGGCAAAAGAGAAAGGCTTCTATTTTACATCCGACAAGATTAAAGACGAACAAGTGCCGGCATGGATTCAGAACTATGGTGTGGAAGCGGGTTTTCATGTAGGCGAAAGAGAGGCGCAAATACTGGCCACCTATCTTGGCAATGACCTGCAGAAGATCGTGAATGAAATTGAAAAGGTGCGCATAAACGTCCCTGAGGAGAAAGCGTTAACGGGTGATCTTATTCAGAAATATATAGGTATCAGCCGGGAGTATAATGTTTTTGAATTCCCTGCTGCGTTTACAACCGGCAACAGAGATAAGCTTTACCGTATGTTGTCCTATTTCATTTCCAATCCCAAGTCAGCAGCTATGCCATTGGTGATTGGCTCCTTTTACAGTCACTTCAACACGATTTATCAGGTACATTCCATGCGGGGGAAGAATGACAGGGAAATTGCCGCTGCATTAAAATTATATGGCGACAGACAGAGGGAAGTAATGACCGCGGCGAAAAATTTGCCGCTGCAGAAGATAGAGCAATGTCTCTTGATCCTTGCTTCTTACAGCGCCAGGGCAGTAGGTATAGGATCAAATGCCTCAAATAGCGAATTGCTGAAGGAAATGATCGGCAAGATGGAACTGGTGGCAACCGCTTAACTTCGGACTAAATTATTGAACAAGTACCAGCAAAATGGAAAATAAAGCAATTCACTTTAACGGAGGATTCGATGTGGAGTTCCTCTCCGAAACTCCTGAACTCAATACCTTTAAGTGTATTGTAAAACCTGAGGCCAGAACACCAATGCCCCATTATCACGAAAAGTTTGATGAGATGGTAAAGTCGCTGGTAGGTACGACTACTGTTGTTATCGACGGCAAGACATCAGAGCTCACTTCTGGTGAATCTGTTATTATTCGACGCGGTTCGGTACATCAGATCGGCAACAGAACCGGCCAGACGATTGAGTTCTTATGTGAAGTTACCCCCGGCGTTTTCGGTTATAAATATTTCCGGGATATTGAACCGATCCTGAACGCAGACGGACTGCCGGATATTGAGCGTTTTAAGGAAGTAATGCGCAGCCATGGGTTGGTGCCCGTCATAAATTTTAAGCAGTCCCTGATCTTTGGGATACTTCGCCTGATTCGCTTGTTTAAAAAGTGATTGAATCCACTCAGGAATACATAAGAAAAAAGCCTGCAGATACTGTCTGCAGGCTTTTTTTATATCATTCTAAGGAGATTAAAGTCTTGCCTTCACATTAGCAATGTCCTGCAAACGTTTGTCGGCAATCTTCATTGCTGCTGCTTGCGTATGTATTTTTTCTGTATCGGAAAGATTGAATATGGCAAGCGTGCGCTCATAGATCTTTTCTACATTTTTGGTAACGCGCTCTCTGTTATATCCTTCAAGTTCCGCAGCTACATTGATCAGACCTCCCGCATTGATAAGGAAGTCAGGAGCATAAAGAATGCCTTTTTCGATCAGCATTGGTCCATGAACATTTTCATCTGCAAGCTGATTGTTTGCCGCGCCTGAAATGATTGCACACTTCATTTTGTTGATGCTCTCTGTATTAACCGTTGCACCCAGAGCGCAAGGAGCATAAATATCTATATCGAGATCAAAGATCGTACTACCTTCCACTACTTCTACTGTGCGGAATTTATCCTGTGTTTGTTTGATCTTCTCGTCGTTGATATCAGTGATATATACCTTAGCGCCGTCTTCTATCAAATGACCCACAAGGTATTGCCCTACATGGCCTACGCCCTGCACCAGTACTTTCTTTCCTGTAAGGTTGTCACTACCCCACATTTTTTTAGCCGATGCTTTCATACCCATGAAAACACCGTATGCCGTAAATGGAGAAGGATCTCCGCTGCCGCCCATGTATTCAGGTACACCCGTTACATGTTCCGTTTCCATGGCAATGTATTCCATATCCCGTGCAGACGTATTTACATCTTCGGCGGTAATATATTTACCATTAAGGCTGTCTACAAACTTTCCGTAGCGGCGCCATAAAGCTTCGCTTTTCATAGAAGGATCGGCTATGATAACTGCCTTGCCACCTCCAAGATTCAAGCCGCTAATGGCCGCTTTGTATGTCATACCACGGCTCAGACGAAGGGAATCAATAAGGGCATCGTTATGACTGTTGTAATTCCACAAACGGGTTCCGCCAAGGGCTGGTCCGAGGGTGGTATTGTGTATAGCGATGATAGCATTTAAACCGGAATGAGGATCGTGACAGAATACTACCTGCTCATGTCCCATTTGCTGCATAAGCTCGAAAACAGACTGCTGCATGATTTTTTCAAATTTGGGTGCAAACCTAAATGAAAAAAAGAAGGAAACGAAAGAAATGAAGGAATGAAGGGAATGAAGGAGTGAAAGAAATGAAGGAAAAAATGAAAAAATGAAAAGTCGGGGAAAGAAACGATGAAGGGGGTGGCGGAATGAACGCTTTATCTCAATTCTTTATTTCATTTTTAGGTCTCATTTCCATTGTATCACTTTGTCTTCAGCCACGAGGTAGACATGTTTCTGGTCCGCCGCATCGAGCAGGTGAGTGCCGGTAAATGCACCAAAAGCCGGGAGGATCATTCTGTTTTCCTGCTCCGCAAAGCAACAAAGCTTAAAAGCGGCCTGGTTACTTCCTTTGCTTTTTATTCTAAGGGCGGGATGTATGTGTCCGTGTATGACAAAGTGAGTGGAGGAGATATTGTCGTGAGAGATGCAAAACGGATCTATAGTCAGGCAATCGTCGTGTAGTGAGAGCTGAAAACGCTCATAGTCTTCTTGTTTCAAAATATCATGATTACCGATCACCAGATCGATCCGGAGCGCCTGATGATACTTCCGAAAATGAGCAAAAAGGTCCACCTGCTGATTGCTGCGGCTATGAAAGAGGTCGCCTGCAATGATCAGCCTTTCTGCTTTTGTGCGCTGCAGTAGCTGCGCCAATCGCACTTCGTCCTTATTTTGAGACTGTGCCGGAATGGCGATGCCGTTCTTACGAAAATGAGCCGTCTTGCCCCAATGCAGATCTGCAACAACCAATGTTTTTTCACGTTCCCACCAGAGCGCTCGCTCCGGCATCAAATCTATCTTTTCTCCCTGCAAATCAATGGTCAACATCGCGCGCAAAGGTAAATAATGCGGCTATACGATCCTTTCTATAATCCCGGCTATTCCTTGCCCGCCGCCCACGCACGCCGTTACCATACCATACTTTTTGTTGAGCCTTTCCAGATCATGCAATATCTGAATGGTAAGCTTGGCACCTGTGCAACCGAGTGGGTGACCGAGTGCAATAGCGCCGCCATTTATGTTGACGATTTCATCATCCATACCCAGCTCGCGGATCACTGCCAGTGATTGAGAGGCAAACGCCTCATTCAGTTCTACAAGGTCTATATCGTTCAGCTTCATACCTGCCTGCTTCAAAACCTTCGGTACTGCGGCTATCGGACCAACACCCATAATTCTCGGATCAACCCCGGCAGAAGCGCAGGCAATAACACGTCCCCACGGCTTTAAGCCCAGTTCATTCATCAGTCGTTCGCTCATCACGATGACAAATGCAGCTCCATCCGATGTTTGGGAAGAATTACCTGCTGTTACTGTGCCACCCTGAGCAAATACCGCAGGTAGCTTTGCCAATACATCAGGAGAGGTGTCTGCGCGCGGACCCTCATCGGTGTTTACTTCGTATTCGCGTTCTGCTCTTTTGCCTTTCTCATTTACCAATACTTCCTTTACCGTGATAGGCAGTATTCCTTTCTTAAAATAGCCGTTTTCTATAGCCTTTAGTGCTCGTTGATGCGAACGGAAAGAAAAAGCGTCCTGATCTTCTCTGGAAACCTTGTAATCATTGGCCACCTGCTCTGCTGTCAATCCCATGCTCAGGTAGTAGTCCGGCTCCGCGCTGGCCATCTTATAGTTCGGCATTGTACGCCAGCCAGCAGTCGGCACCAGGCTCATGCTTTCGGTACCACCAGCAACGATACATTCTGCCATGCCCGATTGTATCTTGGCGGTTGCAATAGCAATTGTTTCCAGTCCGGAAGCGCAGTACCGGTTCACTGTAACCCCGGCGGCCCATTCTCCCACTGCTTTATTGGCAATGATTCTCCCCACCTGCAAGCCCTGTTCTGCCTCGGGCACTGCATTACCAACTATTACATCATCTACAAGTTTCGGATCGAGCTGCGGCACACTCGCTAAAAGGCCTTTAATGACATCTACTGCGAGATCGTCGGGACGGTAAAAGCGGAAGCCGCCTCTTTTGGCTTTTCCTACGGCTGTACGAAAACCTGCTATGATGTATGCTGTCGGCATGTCTGAATGTTTTTTATTCGCTCTAAGGTTCTTTGCAACGAAAGTTGTTAATAAAATTAGTAAACGTACAGCGAACGAAGTGCTAAAAAAAGCGTGCTGCAAAGATTGCTGGCACTGTTTTCCTATGATTATCAATGCTAATAAGGATGCGCTATATTTGATGAGACGATTACTTTTGAAAAACGGGATATTATGGCAAACAAAAAGAAAACCTTGGTACTTGGCGCATCCGAAAACCCGAATCGCTACAGCTATCTCGCAATAAAAAGACTGCGGGCCAACGACCATGAAGTGATCGCAATAGGGAGCAGGAAGGGTAAAGTGGAAGATGTGAATATTGAAACTGATAAGGTGCCGATAGAAGACATACATACCGTGACACTTTATCTGAACCCGACCAATCAAAAGCCTTATTATGATTATATCGCGGCATTGAAGCCGAAAAGGATCATTTTCAATCCGGGTACTGAAAACGATGAACTGGAAAGAAAGCTGGCACAAACGGGCACTAATACCATGGAAGCATGTACGCTTGTACTGCTGAGCACCGGTCAATATTAGGATTACTATTTAACGTCCATTGCCAGCAGGCGCTCTAACACTGCAAAAGTGGCGGGACATATTGTTGCGTTCTTTAAGGTAAGGCTGACACGCTTCACTATCACATCTTCGTCAGTGTAGGGGTAGCGGGCACAATCAGAAGGACGGTCATCGTAAATCTTGCAGGTGTTATCTCCATTAAGAAAAGGGCAGGGTGATGACCTGGTTACAAAATCGCCATCTTCGTCCAGCCGCAGGTAATTACTTACCAGATCCCCTTCTTTCATTTTTAGCTTTTTGGCTATGCGCTTAATGTCGGGCTGTTTAAAGCGCGGCGAATAGTTTTTGCAGCAGTTCGCACATTCAAGACAGTCTATTTTCTGAAACGCCTCTTCATGCAGATCCGGCAAGGCACGAAGAATTTTGTTCTTATTGCCTTTCTCCAGTAATCGTTTGTAAGCTTTCTGATGTTCTTTGGAATCCTTTTGCCAGTTGGGCGGAAGCATGGCACAAAGGTAGGGTAATCGCTCGTTAGACGGGTTCCGCGTTCGTTTAAGTTATTATAAAATACCGCGGTTTGGAGGTCATCTGCTTGTTGCCGAGAAGTATTCATGCTTTTGTCATGTCTCGCGAGCGCCATCCGGCACGTTCTACTCCGGATGTGAAACAACTAATTGGGACATAGACAGTTGTCTTTGATGCCTAACTTGCCACAAAGGCAGTTTTGATCTCCTTTGATACGTATGTAAAGTCCCCAAAATGCTTTTGGATGTCCCAAGCGCCGTCCGGGATATCACATGCAGCGTTTGTTTGATCACATACGGTGTATGTTTGATCACATATAGTGTATGTGACATCACATATACCGTACGGGACATCACATGGAGCGTATGTGACATCACATGCAGCATATGTTTGATCACATACAGTGTATGTTACATCACATACACCGTACGGGGCATCACATAGAGCGCATGTGACATCACATGCAGCGTATCTTTGATCACATACGGTGTATGTTTGATCAAGTGCAGCGTTTGGGAGATAAGCGGCAACTTTTGGGTCTTGCAGGTAGGCGGAACAGAGGTTAAGCTGCACAACGTTAACATAATGGTGGCGTTTGGGTAGTCCAATGCAATCGTCCGCCCTTCAAAAAGCCGTAACTTTGCATTCCTCGAATTTTTATGGCAGAAAAGAAAGTTACCGGGAAGAAGAAGCCGGTAAAGAAAGTGCAAACAGAAGAAACGGTGTACGGAATTTCCTCGCCGCTGGTGGAGCATGAAGACAGGAAGTTTCAAAAGATAGATATAGAAGACGTCATCTTCATCAAAGGTGCGCGCATGCACAATCTGAAGAATATTGATGTCGCCATTCCAAGAAATAAATTGGTCGTTGTTACGGGTGTTTCCGGTTCCGGAAAATCTTCCTTGACAATGGATACACTCTTTGCCGAAGGTCAGAGACGCTATGCCGAAAGTCTGAGTGCTTATGCACGCCAGTTCCTGATGCGCATGGACAAGCCTGATGTGGACTATATCCGCGGTATATGCCCTGCAATTGCCATAGAACAAAAAGTAACGACCCGTACCCCCCGCAGTACCGTAGGCTCTATGACTGAGATTTATGATTATCTGCGGCTGTTATTTGCCCGCGCCGGAAAGACCTATTCTCCTGTCAGCGGTAAAGAGGTAAAGAAAGACACAGTAAGCGATGTGGTCGACTTTGTAACCAGGCTGCCGCATGGCACAAAGGCCCAGATCATGGTGCGGCTCGTGAAGCGCTATGGGCGTGGATTGAAGGAAGAGCTGGATATACTGATGCATAAAGGCTTCTCGAGGCTGTACTCAAAGCCGGAAGCAAGGCCTGTACGCATTGAAGCGATGATCAGCGGAGAAGAGACGGCAGGGGAGAATGAACTATATATCCTGGTAGATAGAATTGTTGTTAAGGAATTTGATGAAGATGATTTGCATCGGCTTGCCGATAGCATTCAAACGGCATTTTACGAAAGCGAGGGGGACTGTATTATAGAAACCAATGGAGCAGAACTTCATTTCTTCAACAGTCGCTTCGAGGCTGACGGGATGATATTTGAAGAGCCTACTCCCAATCTTTTTTCCTTCAACAATCCTTACGGTGCCTGTCCGCAATGCGAGGGGTTCGG
>DATJDP010000172.1:0-30695 GCA_035497355.1 Flavipsychrobacter sp. | reverse complement strand
TCTGAACAAGGAGGGCACCATCGTTACCAGTTCCAGGCACTATGCCGCCTTGCAGGAAGTGCAGCGGTCCCTGCAGGAGATACAAGCCGGTATGGACAACCAGCTACCCGGCGATCTCATAGCCCTCGACATCCGCAGATGCCTCTATTTCCTTGGCGAGATTACCGGAGAGATCACGACAGAGGATAAGCTGGATTATATCTTTTCGAAGTTTTGTATCGGAAAATAGATGGTGCCTATCGATTTTTAGAGCCTGAGTAATTAGAATATCTTCATAGGAATATCATTGACAAAGGATTGTGCATGTAATCTCTTATCTGTATATTGATGGCTTAAACGCACAACAGCTTATGACAACCAAATTAAATTTACGCTTTCTACTTGCGGCGATCTTTGCCTTAACAGCCTTTGCAGGTTGTAAGAAAGTTGATGATGCTATCGATGCAGTAGTTACAAAGCATGCAATGGTATTTTACCGCACAGAGAATAACCCTGACATGACAAATGTTTTTTTGGGCGACATGACTATTGGTGGTATAACGTTAAACCCGTCGTATCCTGATACGAAAAGCGGGGATGTTACTATTGCTGATAACATGCCTTACACCTTAAACATAGAAACCAGTCCAATGACAAATGCACTTGATTTTACAATCACACCTCATACCGGCACTATTCCTGGCAGTATGTTCAATGCAAGTCAAAATATTATCGATGTAAAAATAGACAATCTGGTACCAACGGTTTATGTAAATGACGTGAAAGTACCAGCTGGCAACAACGGCGGTGGTAATGGAGGTGGTGGCAATGGAGGAGGAGGTAGTAAAGTTGACACTATTACAAGTCAATTAGTATCAGGAGACACTTACGATAAAAAAATATTTCGCTTTACAATCCCATCGGGTTTAAAAAATTTATCGGTAAGGTTGTATGAAAGCAATCCTAACACAGATCGAAACACTGCCGATCTTTTTGTTAGACAAGGTTCTGATCCGGTTATTAATCATAACCCGCCCCAAGACTTTAGCTATACATGGATTGCTGATTGCGCCGGTATTAACCCAAACAGGATAGATGAACTTTGTTCATTTGACAACCCTAAGGCCGGCCAATGGACCGTTATTGTGTATGGTTATAACACGTATTTCTTCTCAAGAATGACAATAACTACCACAAGTAAATAGTAATTCATAATCAAAAATTTTTAAGGCAGCCTTTAAGGCTGCCTTTGTTTTTAGTTTATGATTGATATTCTGTATCGAGAAGTAATATTTTATCTGTTCGCTTCTGAGTTTTAGGGCCATGGTATTGCACCTATTTTTTACACGATATTATGCGAGCTTTGTATATATTATAAAGGCCAGGGTATGACGAGTAAATGGATACGAACCGCTGATATTCCTACATTGCTCATTCGCTTAACTGTAGGGTTGATTTTTCTTTCCGAGGGTTTGCAGAAATACATTTTGGCTGATGTGACAGGAGTCGGAAGGTTTACAAAGATTGGCTTTGCCAATCCGTCGTTTTGGGCATACTTCACGGGATCGTTCGAAATCGTTTGCGGTGCGCTCATCTTACTGGGGCTGCTTACAAGGTTTGCAGCTATTCCCTTACTTATTGTGATGATAGTTGCTTTTATCACAACAAAAGTTCCCCTACTTACAGATAAAGGATTTTGGCCATTTGCGCACGAATACAGAACTGATTTTGCAATGACTTTACTATTGGTTTACCTGCTTGTCTATGGCGGGGGAATGAACTCAATTGATAGAAAGGTCACAAAAACTTAAACCTAATACAATGGAAATCGAAACCAATTTCGCTGAAAATGCCAACAGCAACAGGCGAAAGTTTGTAAAGCAAGGTTTGCTTATTACGCTGTCAGGAGTTGCAGGTATCAGCTTCATTTCAGGTTGCAGCAGCAAGGATGAAAAGGAAGAAGGGGAAGGGCAGGAGGTGTCGCCGCCAGAAGATCTGATGCAGGAGCATGGCTTGCTGAACAGGATACTCCTGATCTATGACACTTGTAAAACGCATTTTGTCAACAAGACATCTTTTCCACTGGAAGCATTAAGCAACTCGGCAAACATTATCAGAACCTTTGTGGAAGATTACCACGAAAAGCAGGAAGAAAATTATTTATTTCCACGATTTAAAAAAGCCAACCAGTTAACCGGTTTGGTGGATGTGCTTTTGCAGCAACACCAGGCGGGCAGACGGGTGACCGACGAAATGATGCAGCTTGCCAAATCAGGCATATCTTCGGAAGCGGAAAATCAAAGGTTGATAGAACTGCTTACGGCGTTCAATACTATGTACCGGCCACATGAAGCAAGAGAAGACACGGTGCTGTTTCCGGCCTTTCGTAAAATTGTTTCTAAGCACGAGTATGATAGTTTGGGAGAAGAATTTGAAAAAAATGAACATAAGCTGTTTGGTGAAGATGGCTTTGAAACGATGGTAAACAAGGTGGCAGAAATAGAAAAGAGTTTAGGCATCTATGAACTATCACAGTTTACTCCCTGAAATATATTGAAGAGCTTAATGCACGGCATCTAAAGTCGTTGCCTAAATAATAAGCATTTCCGATAAACTGAGCTATAAGAGAATGTCATTGGCATCCTGTCTTTTACCAACTGTCGCAAACTTTTGTTCCCACGGGATAAGGGTTTATACAAAGACCGTTTTCCAAAAGCTATTACTAAAAAAGAGGATGAATATGTCTTCCCATGTTCGACCGACCAATCCCAACTGCCACTAAACTGAAAATTACCAACTAAAGCTCGTTGGTAACGAACAAACACTCGTTCGTTACAAATGAATACTCGTTTATGACGAACGAATACTCGTTAAAGACAGATGAATACTCGTGTGTCACGAACGAACACTCGTTAACGACAGACGAACACTCGTTTGTGACCAGTGAATACTCGTTAAGAGCAAACGAACACTCGTTTGTGACAGACGAACACTCGTTAAGGACAGACGAACACTCGTTTGTGACCAATGAACACTCGTTAAGGACAACCAAACACTCGTTTGTGGCGAACGAACACTCATTTGTGGCGAACGAACACTCATTGGTAAAAGACGAACACTCGTTCATCGCAAACGAATACTCGTTAAAGACCAACAAACACTCGTTTATGACAGACGAGTACTCGTTAAGTACCAACGAATACTCGTTAAGAGCAAACGAATACTCGTGTGTGACAAACGAACACTCGTTAGGTTTTTCAGGCATTTTCCTGAATCCTTGAGCATTTCTCAATGCCGCCTTTCATTTTTTCTATATATAATGCGTCTGGAAGTACTACCCTGCATAGAACTGCATTTAAGCAGTAAGCATTGGCTTTTTGCTATATCTATGGAGACATAGTCGCACCCCGGCAACAGTGTTAATGCTTAATCTCTGAAAATGTAACCCTGGATGCTTGTGTATTTAAAATGATTATATGTTGCGTATCAATCTGTGAACATCCATATGGAGCCTTAGACTGTTAGTATGCGAACCAGAGCCTCAGCATTCCACACTTTACTCCTTGTTAAGCTTTTGGAGCAGCATCGGCAACCGCTTCCGCAACTGCTTTTTCCAACCCATTTGCATGATAAGGCTGACGATAACAAGCTTTAGTCCTTTGTAGCCGGACTGCTGCATGTATAAGACGGTACCGCCGCAAGTGGGCTCGAGACGGAAACTCAATACGGTATCCAATTGGGCGAAGATTCCTTTTGTCAGTTTGTCTGCCGTATCAGAATGTATGCCGGCACAGGCCAATGCCTTTTCGCCGGTTGCCTGTCCCCGGTAGGTATAAGAAATATATTTTTCTGGTACTACGTCTATCACCTCGCAATGCGTTATGCCATCCCATCCTTTTTGAGGTTTCATGCGGAAGGTGAAGTAGTGTCCCTGCCTGGGTTCGATGTTGTTTTCCATAAACCAGCGGCCTAAGAGCTCTGCATCGGTCAATGCCTGCCATACCTGCTCAGTGGGATAAGGCAACACTGTCTTCAATTTTATTGTTCGTGTCATCGGAATCGCGATTTACAGATCATTTGTTCCGTCTTTTTCGGCTGCTTTTTTGTGGAGCAATGTTTCCAGCTTTTTGAGCTTTAACGACCAGAACTTATCGAAGTAGTCGATCCAGTCCTGCACTTCATCAAAGCCATCCTGACTTAAAATGCAATAGCGCTCTCTGCCTATGTTTTGAATGGATATAAAGCCGGCGTCGTTAAGTATTTTGATATGTTTGGAAACGGCAGGCCGGCTCATATCAAAGTTTTCAGCGATGGCATTAATCGTTAGACTGTCTTTTGACAGCAGGCGCAGAATCTCCCTTCTGCTGGGGTCTGCAATAGCCTGAAATGTGTCTGTTGTTTGTGCGTTCATTTCCTTTCCGGGGTTAGTCGTGTCAACAATCGCTTCCCAATCTTTGCCCATCCCTTGGTCATGATGATGTACGCCAGGTAGTTCTTCATACCCTTAAATCCCTTATGCTCCAGGCGTAGAACAGTTCCGCTTTCTGTGGGCTTAAGCGTCCATACCACGGTAGAGTCGAGCGAAGGATGCTCTTTTGACATGCCGCCTTTCCACGAGTACACCAGTTTTTTGAACGGTATTATTTCCAATACTTCGCAGTAGATCCTTCCATCGAAGCCTAAGGGGAACTTTGGCCTGGCGCCAAACTGGAATTTGTGACCAACCTCGGCCTTGAAGTCATTTGGCATCAGCCACTCGGCCAATAGTGCCGGGTCAGTAAGATACTCCCAAACCAATTCAGGCGGCTGGGCAAATGTAAATTCATGTATGATATCGCGCTGCATAGTAATGTAACCAATAAGTTACGCAAATTTAAGTGTAACTTTTTAGTTACCCAAAACTTTACTGTTGAATAGAAGCACCGGTGGTACTTGATACTTTCCACTCTCCAGCTTTCTACGTTCTACTTTTGTCTTTCTACTTTCTACTTAACCACTTTTTACCTGATACCTGCTACTTGATACCTGCTACTTACCACTTTCTACTTTTGTCTTGATACTTGATACTTACTACTTGATACCTTCCACTCTCCAGCTTTCTACTTTCTACTTTCTACTTTTGTCTTGATACTTGCTACTTTCTACTTTTGTCTTGCTACTTGCTACTTACCACTTTCTACTCTCCAGCTTTCTACTTTCTACTTTTGTCTTTCCGCTTTCTACTTTTGTCTTTCTACCTTAGCTGAATAATTACACACATTGTATTTTACTGATTTTGATTTTGACGATGACCTGCTCGATGGTATTGACTCCATGGGTTACGAAACTGCCACACCAGTGCAGGAACAAGTAATACCTGCCATTCTATCCGGCAAGGATATAATAGCCGCTGCCCAGACAGGCACGGGCAAAACGGCAGCTTTTTTACTGCCGCTGCTGCAAAAGCTCATCTCAGAGCCCCATCCATACCATGCTATCAACGCGCTTATTGTTGTTCCCACGCGTGAGTTGGCGATACAGATCACACAGACGCTTGAAGGGCTTGCATACTTTACGAATGTAAGTTTTATTGCAGTTTATGGTGGTAATGATGGCGCTCTGTTTTCAGGCGAAAAGAAGGCGCTTACCTCTGGTGCTGACATCGTGATCGCTACGCCCGGCCGACTGATCTCTCACCTTAAAATGGGGTACCTGAAGTTTACTGACTTACGATACCTGGTGCTTGACGAAGCTGACCGGATGCTTGATATGGGCTTCTATGACGACTTGATGAAGATCATCCGCGCACTGCCTGAAAAGCGGCAAAACCTGTTTTTCTCTGCTACCATGCCGCCGCAGATGCGCAAGCTTGCTCACAGCATCCTTTCAAACCCGGTGGAGGTCAATATAGCTATTGCCAAGCCGCCGGAACAGATCGTACAGGGCGCTTTCCTGGTATTCGAAAATCAAAAGCAGCCGCTGGTTCAGCATATATTGAAGGAGCGGAATGCAGACAGTATTCTCATCTTTTGCTCCAGCAAGCAAAGCGTGAGGCAGCTCGCAGCGCTACTTGGCAAAAACAGGTTTTCTTCCCGTGCCATTCACTCCGATCTGGAGCAGAGCGAGCGCGAGCAAACCTTGCTCGATTTCAGAAATAAGAAATTCCGGATACTTATAGCAACAGACGTAATCAGTCGTGGCATTGACATAGATCATATAGACCTGGTGATCAACTACGATGTACCGCATGATGGCGAAGACTATGTGCACCGCATTGGAAGAACGGCAAGAGCCTCATCGAAAGGAACAGCCTACACGCTGATCAGCCAGAAAGAGCAGCAGAAATTTTCGAAGATTGAAAAGCTGCTGGGTACCGTCATCGAAAAACTACCCGTGCCTGCTGAATTCGGTCCTGCTCCGGAACTGGCCGTCTTTTCCGGCAAGCCCAAGAAGAACCACAAGAAGCGGTTTAAGAATTGATTTTTTGTCTTTTTGTCTTTTTGTCTTTTTGGTTCTTTGGCGCTTTGGTTTTTAGTCATTTAGTGTAGGTTCCTGGTTTTTCATTCTCAGAGTTTTTCCCCCGATTGCTCCCTTGCTTTCTTAACCGGGGAACTGAATGCATCACGCGGACCCAATATCGTCCTTGCGTCTGATGGCCATTTACAACGGGTTCCAGCCCACCAGATTCATTTGCAGGCCTTCGCAAAAAAGATTACCTTCATTCGATACAGGCTTTCTGCTTTCTCTGATCTGCGTCCTTCTCTTCAGTCCTCGCTCCGCAACGCCTTTCTATTCATTTTCTAAATTCAGTTCGAATGAACATTTTTATTAGCAATCTTAGTTTCCAGGCTATGGACAATGATCTAAAGAAACTCTTTTCCGTATGGGGAGAAGTGAAATCTGCAAGAGTCGTAACGGACGATTTTACACGTCGCTCCCGGGGCTTCGCTTTTGTAGAAATAGCTGAAGAGGCAGATGCAATGAAAGCAATAGAGAAGCTGAACAACACATCGTTCATGCAAAAAACGATAATAGTAAGACAGGCAAAAGCAAAAGAGGATAACGGAATTAAAAAAAAGCCAATATTATGAATCAAAGCATTTCTGTGAGTTATACAACTCAGGGTGAACGCTATGAGGTCCCCCTTGTTTACCGCATAGACAAGGAGGCCGGGATACTTACAGTCAGTTGTGCTGTGAACATGACGACTGCCATTCCATCATGGTTGCAAATAAGAAAGTTTGAGGTTACAGCCCAGTTGCAACAGGGAAGATACTGCGCATTATACAACGCCAACAACGACTCCAGGAATATAGACTGCAGCTTGTTTATAGACAAGGCGTACGCAGCCATCATGCATTGCGAAAAGCTGAATGTCGCTGTAGGAAAAGCTGTTTAGTTTTTTTGCTGTTACTGCGTTAACCCTGTCTCTCTACTGCCGTCTGTGCTTCCGTCACCCTCATGCGCGTAACGATCATCAAAACCACAACGCTCGTTAATGCTCCGAAAAAGCACCAGACTGAAATAACATAGAAGTGGAAAAGCAACCTTGCTGCCACATAGGATACAAAAAAGACATAGCCGAGCCAATGCAGGTTTTTATTACTGGAAAGCAGGGGCGCGAATACCGTAGGTACAAAGTAGAGCAGTCCGTAATACCACTTTTGCGTTAGCGAGAATCCTAGTTCGTACTGTATATGATTGTGTTGCGCCTGTACCGCTATAGGGTAAGCAAAGATGGAATACAACGCCTGCAGTGCAAAGAGCAAACCAAAGATTAAAAAAGCAGATATAAACTTTTTGCGTCGTTTATCCTTTTCGAACAATAAAATAACCAGCGGAATGTATGCCGGCCAGACGACCTGCGCAAATATCAGGAAAGCGTAGGTAGCGCTGGTAGTAAAAGCCGCCCATTGGGAATGCAGGAGCGATAGCCAGAGCATACCTTCTGTAAACTGCTGGAAGGCAAAAATAAACGGTATTGCACAGAGCACTTTTTTAGAGGCGGTATCAGCCCGACTCATTGCAACTGCGCCTACGGCACTTAAGACAACTGCTGCTCCGAAGCTTGCAGACGGTGAAAAGCACATATAAAAGCGTTTTTGTAGAAATGGTTTTGTTGTACTTGGTTTATTAAGGAGTACGCGAGACAGACTCGCCTGCCCGGTCCTTTAAAGCCTTTCTTAGAAGCTTAAACGTTTCAAACGGCCCTTTTGTAATAAACATATTACTTACCCAGGTTGGTATATTGCCTCCCGGGTCAGCTTGCGCAACATATTCAACCTTTAGCGTGTTGGTACCTGCAGGAGTCACGATCCAGTTTACATCAGAAAAACTGATTCTTACCTTCTTTTTGTCCTTTGGTACATAACCATCTATCGCTGAAGCTTTAATGGTAATGACGTTATTCGAATTTTTGACGATCTTAAGGTCTACTACCACATCCCTGTTGGAAAGTGGCCAGGGCATTGTTATTTCTGAATAGTAGATCTGGTGCCCCTCGCTAACCCGCTTTACCAGGTAAGACTGTTTGGTGCTATACACCCACTGCTCATGTGCTTTAGCATCCGTGAGATACGCTATAAGCTGATCGGCTGTTGCGTTTAATGTGCAAAGTACTTTAATCGCCTTAATGTCACTTCCTGCCTTGGAAGCGGTGTACACTTTTATTCCTTCTGCATCCTTTTTCAGCTCCCAGTTTGTCTGGGCCTTGCTCCCGAGAGAGGCAAGGCAAAGCATCAGAAGCAGGCACAGATAATTAGTTCTCATGCGGTATTCTTTCTTGATGCTCCTCCTTTACTACCGGAACGAGTTTTGGAATGCGGATAACTCCAAGTTTATTAAGTAATAAGATCACGGGATATACCGGATCTACCTCATGCCAGCGAACGCCGAAATTAATAGCTGAAGGGCGCTTGTGGTGATTGTTGTGATACGATTCGCCAAGCATTAGTATGTCCACAGAGAACAGGTTTTCGGAAGTGTTCTTGAGGATAAAGTTTTTGTAGCCGAACTTATGTGCGAACCAGTTGATAATAGCGCCGTGAAAAGCTCCCATACCTATGATGATAGGAAGTAATAGATATTGCCATGGCGAAGTAGCGAAATATACGAAGAAGGCAACATAGCCAATGGCCCACAGCACCCTTGACAAGGTAGAATTGGCCCAGCGGTCGAAAGCCGGCCACTCAGGAAGGTTCTTTTGAAACTTCTCTTCCACAGGAATTCTGTTGTGAAAGATATCGGTGTAGATCCTTCTTGTCCGCAGCATCATGCTGAAGATATTGGAAGAAAAGTTGGGAGAGTGCGGATCCTGCTCCGTATCCGTATGTGCATGATGTATGCGGTGCATAATCGCATATGCGCGAGGACTCATATAATGCGAGCCTTGCATAATATAGCTGAAGATGAAAAAGAACTTTTCCCAGCCCTTGCTCATTTTAAACGCGCCGTGGGATGCGTAGCGATGGTGAAAAAACGTCTGAGAAAACAGCGACAGATACCATACTGCCGCGAAGAAAATAATTACAGGAACCATACCGGTTGTATCTTTTTATAAAATGAAAAAACTGACAGGAAAAGAAACAAACTAACCGGCGGTTGATATTGCTGTACCGTCTGCCTGAAGAAGATGAAATCGGAATCCTGAAGCTGCATCATGCAGCGTTAGGTCTTAAAGATAGTCTTTCTATTGTTAAGATGAGCACAATAGGACTACTCCTGTATCCCTGTTTCCGGTACTTTGCGGGTTTAAAGCCGGGCTTGTATGATGCTTCCTGCCGGCTTTTTTTACATAAAAAGGACACGGGCATTTACAAATGTTACAGCTATAACAGTAGCTTTAGAAGTACGCGTGATATAGCGAGTATGTATTTTTAAGTTCCGATGTCTCTAATAGCGGTTACAAATATTACTGAATTACAGCCCCAGTTAAACATTATCCTATTGGGTGATGAAATGCCTTATGATTTTAAAAGGCCCCATCGTCACGATTATTTTGAATTTTTCCTGTTTACGGAGGGTGGTGGTGAACACTTTATTGATTTCACTGCCTATGAAATTAAAGGCAACTCCGTACACCTCGTATTCCCGGGACAGATTCATCTTTTGAAACGTAAAGGGGCTAAAGGGCTTATTGTACTCTGTACAAGAGAGTACATGGACAGCCTCAACAACGCTTTTTATACTTCTCTGTTTCAAAACAACTTTACAAATCCAGCTATCCTTTTTGGCGAAGAAGGATTTAAAACGCAATTGCAAACAGCGTTCTTATTAAAAAAAGAATTGCAGCAGCCTGCAAAACTGTCGGCAGAACTCGTAGCGGCTTATATGTCTATATTACTGACGCACTGTATTAGAAATTTTTCGACCCAGCTGCCGGTTGAAAGTCATCGGAAAAGCGGCCAGGATATGGAAGTCTTCATTAAATTCCATGCTTTGCTTGAGAAGGGGTTCATAGCGAGAACCAGCGTCGCCAGCTATGCAGCACAACTTGCGATAACAACTAAGGCGCTTAACGCCTGTGTCAAAAAAATAAGCGGTAAGACGTGCATTGAATTTGTAAATGAACGTTTGCTGACCGAAGCAAAGCGGTTGTTGCTATACACAGATATGAGCGCCAAGGAAATCGCGTATGCTCTTAATTTTCAGGACAACTCCTACTTTACGAGATTTTTTACGCAAAGACAACAGCAAACGCCTTCTGCTTTTCGTACCTATTGGGAAGAAATGTACCATGCATAGGAGGAAAAGTGTAACGGTTTTTCAAACGGGAAGAAGCAACTTTATATCACTAAATCTTTCCTTATGCGAAATCTCTCCTTTTTTGCCTTTTTCATATTGCTATGTGTACAAAGTGTAGCGCAGAGCTCATGGCAATCGGTTAATTCCGGTACTACAAAGAATCTGATGAGCATCTCCTTTGGTACCTCTGCAGTAGGTTATGTTGGTGGTGCAGACAGCACTCTTCTAAAAACAAGCGATGGGGGCTTGACATGGACTACAGTGAACTATTCAGGGTTGAATTTCAGCCAATTTGAAAAGGACATTATTCATGTTAATTTTATAAATGCGGACACAGGCTTTGCGATTGTCAGCAATTTCCGCAACCCGTTGTATTTGGGAAGACTATACAGAACCTTCGACGGAGGTACTTCCTGGAGTGAGCTTGTTACCGGTACTATTGCCCCCTTTAGTACCTTCTTTTTTGATATTGACAATGGTTACGAAGTAGGATCGGCTTTTTTTGCAGGACATGTGATCATTAAAGAAACAAACGGAAACTGGGGGCCGGGTTTCTATTTCGACTTTTCTCCGCAGGATTTCCTTTATACAATAGATTGTTACGACAACAATATGTGTATAGCGGCAGGTACTGGTGGTTTCGTTTATCGAAGTCTCGATGGAGGCAATAGCTGGGACACCGTAAAGACGGTAACCGACTCGGCAATTCATGCCTTGAAATTCCTGAACGACCATACAGTACTTGCTGCCTGCGACAATCCTATGTGTGGCCTCATCATCAGCTACGACACCGGCCGCACCTGGCAATATGACATGAATACGCTCACTTTTCTTTACCCTCAGCTTAAAGGGCTTGTGACTTCTAAAAAAGATTCCTTTATCGCCGTGGGAAAGGCAAACGCGGATACAAGCGGCGTCATCTTATCCTGGCACAATGGGTTTACCAGTGCAGAATCTGCGCCGCAAGTGCTTTATGGTGTTGCAATGGCAAACGATTCGGTTGGCTATGTTGTAGGCAACAACGGATTGATCATGACGAACAGAAACGCTCTCAGTATCGTTTCGCCTGAGCAGGAACAGCAACGCCTCAGCGTCTATCCTAATCCTTCGGAAGGATGGATTAATATAGAGATGCGCGAGCAACACAAGGTGTACCTGTATGATATTTCCGGAAAGCTAATATACCAAAGCGACCGTTTTTCAACAGCACATCATATAAATACATCTGCACTGGCTAAAGGCGTCTACCTTTTGAACGTTGACGTGAGATCCGGAAAATCGATTTGGCGCAAATTGCAAATACAATAATACGGTATCGTTTTCGCCTATCGTTTTGATTATTAGATGGTAATAGAGTAGTCCCGATTAGACTTTCTCCTGTTCTTCTCTCATCCTATATCTTCGCACCCCAAAAAGGGAAAGATGAACAGGCCAAGCATATTTTACTGGACGATTCTATTACTTCTTTTATCGCAATTTGCCGCTAATGCTCAAACATTATCGGTTCAGCAGGATTCATTTATTATCAGGGACAACAGGATGCAGCTTCCCCTCCGGGTGCAGAACAGAAACATTAGCGTTCTTACTGCAGAGGAGATAAAGCAACTGCCTGTAAAGTCGGTAAATGAGCTGCTCACTTATGTGGCCGGCATAGATATGAGGCAGCGCGGGCCCTGGGGATCGCAGGCCGACGTCACAATAGACGGAAGTACATTTGACCAGGTGCTGGTACTGATCAACGGGGTGAAAATCTCCGACCCTCAGACAGGGCATAATATGATGAACCTGTCACTGCCAATCGGTGCGATTGATCATATAGAAGTATTACGCGGACCTGCCGCAAGGGTATATGGAGTAAACGCACTGGCAGGAGCGATTAATATCGTTACGGTTGCACCACAAAAAAGCCAGGCATTTGCACAAGTATATGCAGGAAGCAGCTTTCAGAAAGATACAGCAAGCGGAGCTACCTATTACGGATGGGGAGCACAGGCGGAAGCATCGCTGGTTAGCGGTAGTCAGACGAACACTATAGCGCTGTCACATGACGAAGGGAACGGGTATAGATATAACACCGCCTATAAAAGCAATAAACTTTTCTATCAGAACCACACCACTCTGGGGCGTAACAGCCTCGAAGCCTTTGGCATATACAGTCGCAACGACTTTGGAGCGAATGGTTACTACAGTACACCGGGCGATAAAGAATCGAAGGAAGCGGTAGAAACGGTGCTTGGTAGTGTAGGTTATAACTATAATGTGAATGACAGGATCAGAATCACGCCGCGCATTTCTTACCGCTACAATAAAGATGACTATATCTATATCAGGCAAAAGCCGGAAGTCTATCATAATATTCATGAGACCAGTACAATAACCGGCGAGCTGCAAAGCAGTATCAAAACACAAAAGGGCAAAATAGGATTGGGTGCCGAGTGGCGCAATGAACACATTAGTAGCAACAGTCTGGGAAAGAGAGAGCGTTCAAACGTGGGTATTTATGCAGAATACAGGCATTGGTTTACTGAAAAGCTCAATGCAAGTGCTGGTCTTTACGCCAACTACAACACTGATTATGGCTGGCAACTGTTTCCCGGAGCAGATGCTGGCTGGATGATTACCAACAGATTGAAACTGTTCGCCTCTTTTACCACCGGACAACGCTTGCCAACTTATACAGATCTGTATTACAAAGGCCCTCTCAACATTGGCAATGACCAGTTGAAGCCGGAACATTCGATATACGGTACAGCTGGTTTGCAATATCAACAACCATTTGCGAGCTGGAAAGCAAGCTATTTTTATCGCCATGTGTCTGATCTGATAGACTGGGTAAGGGCTTCTGACAATTTTCCCTGGCAGCCGGAAAACTTTCAGATACTGAATACAAGTGGTGCTACCCTGGAGCTCAATTATGCTTTAAGCAGCCATCTGAAAATGAGCGAGCAGTATAAGATTGGATTAAATATTTCTTACACTTACCTCAATCAGGAGATAGTAGCGCCTCAGAAGCTGAATTCGAAATATGCAATCGAAGCTTTAAGGCACCAGTTGATATGCCGGCTGAACACAACATGGTTCCAGGCTCTGGATATTAATGTGGCCGCGCGTTATCAGCAACGCATAAGCTACAACGACTATACCATTCTCGACCTGCATATTGCGTATCATCTTCAGAACTGGCAGCTATATGCGGACCTTAATAATCTAAGCGACACCCAGTATAGAGAAATTGGCTCAATACCTATGCCTGGCAGATGGGTGACTCTTGGATTGCAGTACACCTACTAAATGTTTACAAGCTTATAGATTTAATGCTCTTAAGCAAAGATGAGTTTCCGGCTCATCGGCTGCTCTTACGTCAGAAAGGGCCCGGATTTATGCGTTAAATACGTCATGAGCGTTTGATACAAGATAATTTATTTCTATTGCCGCTTCGGTTGCTTTAACAGTACTTTTTATTCTACTGGCTGTAATTTTGTAAAACAAACTTATCAGTTTACCTTACTAATTATGAACAGGCAGTCTAATACGGCACTGGCAACTGAAATGCGAACTATCGTTACCCGGCTTATCAAACGGTTGCGCACTCAATCTGCCACCGGACGTACGCTTTCTCTTACACAACGGTCGACCCTTGCATTGCTGGACGAGCACGGGGAGCTCTTGCCCAATGAACTGGCTTCGATGGAAAAGATAACCAACCAGTCTATGTCGCAGGTATTAGCCTATCTCGGTGAGCTTGGCTATATCAAAAGACGTACGGCAGAGGATGATAAGAGAAAATCCATTATTTCTCTCAGTAAAGAGGGGGCGGCGATACTAAAGCTGGTTCGAACCGAACGGGATAGCTGGCTGTATAAGGCGATCAATGCCAATTGTTCTGAGGAAGAGGTAGAGATTCTAAGAAAAGCAATGATACCGCTGAGGCGGATACTTGATTTTGAGGCAAAGGAAAAGAAGGACAGGAATGAACATAACCACATTTAGTGCGCTTAAGAGCAGGAACTATCGACTGTTTATCACAGGACAGTCGATTTCATTGATTGGAACATGGATGCAGAAGACGGCTGTGAGCTGGGTAATATATCTGCTGACGCATTCAGAATTTATGCTCGGCCTTTCACTGTTTGCGAGTATGTTTCCGTCTTTCTTATTTTCCTTTCTTGGCGGCGTTGTGTCTGACCGTTATGATCGCTATAAAGTATTGTTGTTAACCCAGGTAGCGTCAATGATACAGGCGGCCATTCTTACCGTTCTGATCTGGAGCGGCTTTTACAATGTATGGATCATTTTGCTGTTGAGCGCCGTACTTGGGGTCATCAATGCCTTTGATGTTCCGGCACGGCAATCGCTGGTAAATCAGATGGTTGATGATCAAAAATTGTTGCCAAACGCTCTGGCGCTTAACTCTTCTGTAGTAAACCTGTCCCGTCTTATTGGTCCCGCCATTGCCGGGTTCATCCTGCAGCAATTCGGCGATACCTTTTGTTTTGCATTGAATTCGGTAAGTTTTATTGCAGTTATTTCTACCATATTAATGATGCGCCTGCCGCGGTTTGAAAAGCCGAAGGAGCAGAAAAAAGTACTGCAGGATTTAAAGGATGGCTTGAAATATCTTCGGCATACCCCTTCGATCCGTTTTCTTATTTTAATGCTGGCTCTGGTAAGTTTACTGGTACTTCCCTTTGCAACGCTGATACCGGTATATGCGAAAGATATTTTTAAGGGTGATGCTTCTACATTTGGAATTATTGACGGAGTAATCGGCCTTGGTGCTTTCGCTGGGGCACTCTTCCTTGCATCTTTAAAGTCTGCGATAAAGCTGCGGAAGATTCTTTCTGTCAATACGCTGCTTTTTGGAGTAGGATTGATCCTGTTCTCACACATACCTTATTATTATCTGGCGTTGTTTTGCGCGATGATTGCCGGTTTTGGTATGATGTCTCAGGTTACGATCACTAATACGCTCATTCAGACCACTGTTAGTCCCCGAATGCGCGGGAGGGTAATCAGCTTTTATGCAATGGCCTTCTTTGGTATGCAGCCACTTGGGGGCTTGCTGGTCGGCGCGTTGTCTCAGCGCATTGGCGTTGCTGATACGGTACTTGCCGAAGGCATTATCGCCTTGTTGATTGGCTTGCTGCATTTTAGGTTTATCAGGAAGAACAGGCAAAGGGTCATCAGGTATAAGGAGCAGATCAGACGCAGACGGACGAGTCAGTTACCCGCACCCGAAATGACCTTGCCAGTGTAACGAATGCGATCCTTTTGCCTTCCTATCAGTGCTGGCACGATATTGCTTGGTATCTAAGTGTTAGGTTGGATAATGGATCTGGCGGATGAATAGATGAAGCGATAGACGAAAATGAGATAAGCGACCGGAATACCAAATATGAAAACCACGATAAAGAAGGCTGTGCAGCAATTGCACAGCCTTCTTTTTTTGCCCTGCACTGTGGCGAAACAAACTTTGTCATCAACGGTTTTCTTCGTATTTTTCTGTCGGACAAATTTTAAGAATGGATACGATAGTAGTAGCAACAGATTTTTCGCCTTCCTCCGGCAATGCGGTGCAGTATGCCTGCGCTCTGGCAGCTGAAAAAGGGTATAAAGTAATAATCACACACGTTTATACAATGCCCGGCACCTATACAGGAGAAGGGTTGAGCATGGTAGCGATCAATGATGGGCTTAACGCAGAAAAGGAGTCACTGAAAGAATCATTCGATAGCGCGAAACGCGACCATCCCGACATTTCTATTGAAGCTAATATGATGATCGGCGATTTTCTCGACTCTTTGAGGAAAATGGAACGTGATATTAACCCAAAGATGTTTATCATGGGTGGCAAGAGCGATTATTCGGATTTGTGGTTGTGGGACACAGACTGGCTGACAGCCGTGGTTAATATAGCTTCTCCTGTGTTGGTTATTCCCTCGCATGCCTCTTATGCCCCTTTGCAAAACATAGCCTTTGCATGCGATTATAAAAATCCTTGCAGTGCCCCTCAACTAAAAATTATAAAAGAACTCGCTGGTAATCCCGGAACCACTTTACATATTGTGCATGTAACGACGGACGCGTCCGAAGCAGAAAATGAGAGGAAAAGAACACTTTTGAAGGACAGTATGGCAGATTTTGCACCACAGTACCATTTTATTGAAGACAGACAGATCATTCGCGCTGTTTCAGTATTCGTCCGCCAATACCACATTGATCTTTTGCTGGTCACCCCCCACAAACATGGCCTGTGGTACAACTTATTGAACAAAAGCTATACAAAACAGCTTGCACGGCTAAATCCTGTTCCTGTTATGACAATTTCTGAGTAAGGTTGTACCCCTTGTTTCCGCTGTAATATGGTTACAGCGTTTCGTATCAGAATAAAAGCTTACCTTCATGTATAGCTATCTGGACGCATCCCGGCATGCAGAAAAAAAAGTTAAAGCTGACTGTCCCTTTATTTTATAACAGTCTTCTCTTCAATTCTCTTCTATCTTCCTGGCGATGCTTCCAATAATCCGGCTACTTTTTATGGATCTCAAAAAGCAGGAAACTGATATAGCTCATATGCTGTTTGACCTTCGGGAAATGACAGCAGATGAGAAGAGAGTGATGTTTATGCAGGTCTCAGTAAGATCGCTGAATAACTGGATGGAATATTACCGAACCAGAGAGGAATATGAAATCTGCCAGATTATTAAGGATGTCTATGATTACAAAAACGGGATATCTGAAGAAACCAGCAGTGATAAGTAGATATTACCAAAGACGAGATTGTTTTTTTAATTACAAAATAAAATAGAAGATGGCAACCACTGTAAATGATGTATACAGGATGATTAAGGAGATAAGTGGAGAATCTATGGTTCCACGGCCTCCGGTAAATTTAAATATACTTTCCCGCCGCCTGCGGGCGGGTAGCACCGAGCTGATGCCTGCATTGAAGGAGTTAACGGACATACGGTTGATAACATTTAATGATACTTCAAAGCAAAGTGTAAGGCTTACTTTGCTGGGAAACGCAGTAACAAGAACAAAACAATAATAAATGCCAGAAGCTTTTTAAACGTTAGGAAATGTAAGATCAGACTATGGTTTTCCATTTCACAGGCGTTTTGATTGCCCTTATGGCCTTTCTCAGCATGAAGACCAAGTGTATTCCAACTTAATATTTTTTCTTTTGTTGCTGGGAAAGTACATTTATACTGATTTTTAAAACGACATCTATGAAGATCTTTGTTGGTAACCTTAGTTTTGACATTAAGGAAAACGAATTACGCGACCTGTTTGCCCCGTATGGTAACGTCGCTTCTGTTAGTATTGCAACGGACAGATATACTGGTCGGCCAAGAGGTTTTGGCTTTGTGGAAATGGAGTCTGACGAAGCAGGTAATGCTGCCATTGAAAAGCTCAATGGAACTACTGTAAATTCCCGTGCCATTACTGTAAACGAGGCAAGACCTCAGCAACGTCAGGAAAGAGGCGGCGGCGGCGGAAATTTCAGAAAGTACTAGAAGACCAAATTATTGCGACCGGTCCGGCCAAACAGCCGATGAACTGTTGCTCCTCACAAATGAGCCTGTATTGACATGTCAATACAGGCTCATTTGTATAAATCCATACAGGGTACAGATAAGGGAAACGTTTACCTCCAACCAATTCATGGTTGCTTTTCAACTGCTGACATTGTTTTTTGCTAAACCGATTTATATAAGATGGTATAAACGGTGATACCTTAAGATCAGAATATCAGTCGTTTTATCATACAGTAGCTAAAAGGAAATGAAAGCGAAGCGAACGTGGTAAAATTCTTCTATCAAACTTTTTTTTGAAGCTAAAACTCATATCTTTGCGCAAAATTTGGCAGGTGGTATAACATTTCGCCTAATTTAAACCGAATTTATCAAGGCTTTGTAATGAGTTCAAGACGTTTCTTTTCCTTATTGTTATTGAGTTTCGCGCTGTTTGGCGTTTCTACTCCTTCTTTTGCGCAACATGAGAATGGACATGAAAGCGAGCACGCAGTATCTGGTGAAAAAAAGAAGGGTTTCGATGCTTCTAAAGTGATCTTTGGTCACATCCGGGATTCGCACTACTGGCATCTGTTCGATGTGAATGGACATCCTGTTAGCCTTTCCCTCCCTGTTATTATTTATGACAATCAAAAAGGGCTATCTGTTTTTTCTGCCTCTAAGTTCGAACATGGCCACGAAAGCTACGAAGGCTATGAAATAGATGAATCCAGTAAGATTAAGGAAAAGATTGTAGCAGTTAACCCTGTGGAGGGCCAGAGGATATATGATCTTTCTATTACTAAGAATGTTCTTTCAATGCTTATTTCGGTTGTTATCCTTCTCTTATTGATGACAGGCGTGGCAAAGAAATACAAGACCAATGGCAGCATGACAGCGCCGAAGGGCTTTCAGAATGCGCTGGAACCGATCATCATTTTTCTAAGAGACGAAGTTGCAAAACCGAATCTTGGCAGCCGTTATCTGAAGTTTATGCCGCTGATAATGACGATCTTCTTCTTTATCTGGATCAACAGCTTATTGGGTCTGGTTCCTGGTGGTGCCAACTTCAACGGAAATATTGCATTTACAGCTTGCCTTGCGCTTATTTCTTTTATCGTTATACTTTTTAGTGGTAATAAACATTTTTGGGGTCACTTATTTAATCCGCCGGGAGTACCTCTTGGGATTAAATTCCTGCTGGTACCTATCGAGATACTTTCCCTGTTTATAAAACCCGTAGCGCTGATGATACGTCTTTTTGCCAATATGCTGGCTGGACACATCGTTATCCTGAGTGTTATTTCTATGATCTTTATTTTCGGCGCCCTTAATGCAGCCGTGGGTTGGGGATTCACACCGATCTCGCTTGCATTTACTGTTTTCATGTTCTTTCTGGAGTTGCTGGTGGGTGCTATTCAGGCCTTTATCTTCGCGAATCTTACAGCTGTATTTATTGGTCAGGCGATAGAAGAACCTCATCATCACAACCATCCTATTGCTTATCATGGACATGAAGACGAATTGCCGGAACACGCAGTTATTCCACCATCTGAAACACCAAAAGTTTTTTAATAACAAATTTTCGATAAAGAGTTTTTTAATCAAAATCCATATATAACATGTCAGTGTTGAACACAATTATGTTAGCAATTGATGGTACTGCTGCTGCCGGTGGTGCTATTGGTGCAGGTATCGCGGCTCTTGGAGCAGGTGTTGGTATCGGTCAGATCGGTAAAGGTGCCGTAGAATCTATCGCACGCCAGCCAGAAGCTTCAGGAGACATCCGTGCGAACATGATCCTTACAGCAGCCTTCGTAGAAGGTGTTGCGCTGTTTGGCGTTATCGCAGGTCTGCTTGCAATCGTACTTTAATTGCTACGATGAACTTAATTGCGCCCGACGCAAAGGGCAGAGGGCGCAATTATTAATGTTAACAGATGGATGTTGAATGAAAGGAATGAGTGGTTGTAAGATTTGAGCTTTGGATTTTGAGATTTGGACTTTAAATGGTTTTTGACTTTTAAAATTTTGACTTTTTAATTTTTAATATGGAATTGTTAACTCCGGAACTTGGTTTGTTTGTGTGGACGCTGGTGGCGTTCCTGCTTGTGCTTTTCATCCTGAAGAGATTCGCATGGCAGCCGATTTTGAAGTCTCTTTCTGAGCGAGAAACAGGTATTGCCGAATCAATTGCTGCTGCTGACCGTGTCCGCAAGGAAATGGGGCAGATGCAAAACGAAAATGAAAAGCTGATGATGCAGGCTCGTGAAGAGCGTTCAGCAATGCTAAAGGAAGCAAAAGAAATGCGTGACCGCATTGTAGCTGAGGCTAAGGATGCTGCAAAAGTAGAAGCAAACAAGATTATTGCTGATGCACAACAGCAGATACAACAGCAGAAGATGGCTGCGCTTACCGAGGTGAAGAATGAAATTGGTAACCTGGCAGTAGAAGTTGCAGAAAAGATTCTGCGCAAACAGCTTTCTACGGCAGAAGCACAAAACAGCTATACAAGTCTTCTGGCGGAAGATGTAAAGCTGAACTAATTAATTTGATAATCATTAATTGCGCAGTTGTGCAATTACTCAAATAAGCCATTAAAAAATGCAAAATCCACGTCTCGCGGCACGTTACGCAAAATCCCTTCTGGATATTGCTGTTGAGCAAAATCAGCTCGACAGGACGCTATCGGATGTAAAGCTTCTAAATGAGGTCAGCAACCAAAGCCGTGACTTTGCTAATGTGTTGCGCAGCCCGGTGATCAAGGCAGATAAAAAGGAGGCAGTTATCGAGGCAGTACTTGGCAACAGACTGGCTCCATTGACCAAGGCTTTTATTTCATTGCTTGTAAATAAGGGTCGTGAGGCTACACTTCCTGAAATTGCAAAGGCATTTATTGCTCAGTATAAGGAATTAAAGCACATCAAGACTGTAAGATTGACAACTGCTGCTCCTGTAAGCGATGCCGTGAAGCAAAAGATTTTGCAAAGAGCCACAGCAACATTAGATGATAACCAGGTAGAACTTATCGAAACGGTGAATCCGGATATAATCGGAGGTTTTGTTCTGGAGATGGATGACAAGCTATTTGATGCGAGTGTGCTCCGTGATCTTAAGGACGTACGCACGCAGTTTATGAAGAATATGTACGTGAGCCAGATCAGATAGTAGGGCAGCAAAGCACATGGCTGTTGAAACCGGTCTTGTCTATCTGGTGAACTCATGGCGAATACAATTTTTGAATTTGACCTTTAATTTTTGAATTTATAATTATGGTTGACATTAAACCGGATGAAATATCGGCGATACTGCGCCAGCAGTTAACAAACTTCGACGCAGGTGCAAACCTCGAAGAAGTAGGAACCGTTTTGCAGGTGGGCGATGGTATTGCCCGCGTTTACGGCTTGAACGGTGTTCGTCAGGGTGAGCTTGTATCCTTTGAAAATGGGACAAAGGCCATCGCGATGAACCTGGAGGAAGACAATGTGGGTGTCGTAATGATGGGGGAATATTCCGACATCAAGGAAGGTGCAACAGTGCGCCGTACAGGACAGATCGCCTCTATTAAAGTGGGTGAAGGAATGTGCGGACGTGTGGTAAATACCCTGGGTGAACCAATTGATGGTAAAGGCCCGTTAGTAGGCGAGCTGTATGATATGCCGTTGGAGCGTAAAGCGCCCGGCGTAATATTCCGTGAGCCGGTAAAAGAACCACTTCAAACTGGTATCAAAGCGATTGATGCAATGATTCCGATCGGTCGTGGACAACGTGAGCTGGTAATCGGTGACCGTCAGACTGGTAAGACTGCCATCTGTATTGACACCATTATCAATCAAAAAGAATTCTATGCTGCCGGAAAGCCGGTTTACTGTATCTACGTAGCTATAGGTCAGAAAGCTTCTACCATTGCGCAGGTGATGAAGACGTTGGAAGAGAATGATGCGATGGTGTACACGACTATTGTTGCTGCCTCAGCGTCTGAGCCGGCACCGCTTCAGTTCTTTGCTCCGTTTGCAGGTGCTGCTATTGGCGAGTTTTTCCGCGATACAGGACGTCCTGCACTTGTAGTTTATGATGATCTTTCCAAGCAGGCGGTAGCTTACCGTGAAGTGTCTTTGTTGCTTCGTCGTCCTCCGGGTCGTGAAGCTTATCCTGGTGACGTATTCTACCTTCACAGTCGTTTACTTGAGCGTGCTGCGAAAGTGATAGCCAACAATGATATCGCGAAGAATATGAACGATCTTCCGGAGAGTATCAAACACATGGTGAAAGGTGGTGGTTCACTGACCGCGCTTCCAATCATCGAAACTCAGGCTGGTGACGTATCTGCATATATCCCTACCAATGTGATCTCCATCACTGATGGTCAGATCTTCCTTGAAAATACCTTGTTCCTTTCAGGTATCCGTCCTGCGATCAACGTAGGTATCTCGGTAAGCCGTGTGGGTGGTAATGCGCAGATCAAATCCATGAAGAAAGTTGCCGGTACATTGAAACTGGATCAGGCGCTTTACCGGGAGCTGGAAGCATTCTCTAAATTTGGTGGTGACCTTGATGCTGCTACGAAGACAGTAATTGATAAAGGTAGCCGCAACGTGGAAATCCTTAAGCAGCCACAATACTCCCCATATCCGGTAGAAAAGCAAGTTGCAATCATTTATCTCGGTACCAACAACCTGATTCGTGAAGTGCCGGTGAAGAATGTGAAAGCGTTTGAAGAAGCTTTTCTTCGCGAAATGGAACTGAAGCTACCTGATGTATTGAATGAATTCAAAAAAGGAAATCTTCCTGAGGAAGGCATCAATAAGATGGTGAAGCTGGCTCAGGATCTGATTCCTCAGTTTAAGGGATAGTTATTTTAGTTGATAAGTTGATTTGTTTATAAGTTAGTAAGTCAAGTGGCAAGCCCTCACATTTGTGAGGGCTTTGTCGTTTGTTGTATTCGCATCGCACGTCTTCAACGCTTTTGGTGCTAATCTTTGTCGGAACAATCTTTTTACTCCTTCCGAAACATTTATGATGATCCGTTTTATTTTGTTTTCATTGCTCTTAAGTTGTTGTGTTTCATGCGGACAGCCAGGTGGAAATACTCAGGAAACAACTGTAACCGATACAGTTTTCGTTCAGGGGCCGCAGAGTGTGGCTGGTCATACTGATACACTTGTGGTCAAGACACGTGCGCCGCAGGGTGCTGAAACTTCAACTGAAAAAGATGAAGTTTCTATGGACAGATTAATAGTGCCGGGCGAAAGCATTGGTAAAACGCCCCTCGGTATGGATGCTCAAAACATAGAAACTGTTTTAGGAAAGCCAGATAGGAGTGATGCCGCAATGGGCAAGGCATGGCTTACCTGGTATGGCAAAGGCCGGGATGAACATAATAATAAAACAGAACTAGATATTTACACTACCTACAGGGACAACAGCATGAGAGAGAAGACTGTGCAGCAAATAAGGGTAACGTCTTCTTTTTTCAAAACGAGCGGAGGGGTCGGTGTGTATAATTCCCTTGACGAAATAAAGCGCTTTTTTCCGGCCCTAAAGCAAGTGGCACGATATAAGGACGATGGCCGCACTATCCGGATTTATGACGATGTTGGAAAAGGCATATCTTTTGATATAGCTGAAGCCGGTAAACAACTTATCTGTGTAGGAGTTACTGTCCATCTGAAGGGCAAGCCTGTAGCGCAGACTTACATATATCTTCACCCCGGAACGGAGCTTTTACCGTAAAGCAACAGATTTCACATGAGCTCTGATGTAATCATGCACCTTCAGGGAAAACAAACAGGCTGTCTTTAGGGACAGCCTGTCAGGTTTCTCGCCAAAAAAACCACTATTGTATTACCAACTTTTGTACTGCTACTTTATCGGCAGCATGTATTTGCAGAAAATAAGTGCCGGTTGCAATGCCTGTCACAGAATAAGTTTGCTCTGAGCTTGTTGCGTTTACTGGCTGTAAAGTCCTTACCAGCTTTCCGGAGATGTCAAAGAGTTGTGCGCTGCTGATCTTTTCCTTTGCACTAATGCGTATCACATCTTTAGCAGGATTAGGACTAACATTTGCAGCTATCTCTGATAAATTTTTGATGCCTAGCGGTGGTGTCACTGTAAATGAACCAAGCATTCCCATTGATTCATGAGGAATACATTTGAAATTGTATGTTCCTAATACAGTGGGGATGTACATATAGGTTGTATTATTTGCACCTAGTGGCTCGTCCCAGGCAACAGCTCCAACTGGAATTGAAGTACTTGTAGTAGTATGAAAGCCATCCACCCACATCCATTGTACCGTATCACCCATCTGAATGGTGAGTGTGCTAGGTGAGAAAACCATACCGGTTGCATTTATCGTATGCACAGTAGCAAGTGCAACAGTAGAAAGTCCAAGAACGGCTGTGGCAGTAAAGAAAAGTTTAAATAGATTTCTTTTCATAAAAGGTCATTTTTAAGTGTGGCTGCTAAAATGAAAAGAATATTTGAATGAAAAGAATACTTTAAGACAAAGCAGGAATTTTGCCAGATGAACTGGTTGACTCCTGAAGTTTACGGTAAGGAAGACTTTTGCAGCTTACCTTCTTTTACCAGCCTTTCGAAAGTCTTTGAAGCCTTTGTTCTTTTTCGGTGCTGCCTTTGCCTGTTCGTATGCTTTAGCATAGTCTTCCAGGTTATCTTCTTTTTCTTCTTCCTCTTTTTTGGGTAAAGCAGGTGCTGTTTTTCGCTTACGCGAAGCATTTGCTGTCATACTACTTTCGGCTACCATCGTGTTGAGTATGGCAATTTCATCGGTCGTAAGGAAACGCCAATGTCCGAGCGGTAGTTTGCCCAGTTGTACGTTCATAATCCGCACACGTACCAGCTTTTTTACTTTATAATCAAGCGTATCACACATGCGGCGGATCTGTCTGTTCATGCCCTGGGTCAAAGTGATCCGAAATACATATTTGTTTTCCTGAACCACTTTGCATGGCTTTGTCTTTGTCCGCAGAATCCTTACCCCTTCACCCATCTGCTTTATGAAGTCAGGTGTCAACGGCTTGTCTACACTTACTATATATTCTTTCTCGTGATTATTGCCGGCACGTAAGATTTTGTTTACAATATTGCCGTCATTGGTAAGAAAGATGAGTCCTTCTGAATCCTTATCCAGCCTTCCGATCGGAAATATTCTTTGCTTAAAGGCTATATAATCGATGATATTCGTCTTGTCTTTCTGGTCGGTGGTACTGGTAACGCCGGAAGGTTTATTGAAGGCTATATAAACTGTTTTGGTCTTCTTTTTGATTGGCTCACCATCAATCTCTACCGAGTCGCCTTCCAGCACCCGATTGCCCGTCACAGCCACTTCATCGTTGATCGTTACACGTCCCTGCGCTATATAGTCATCTGCCTCCCTGCGACTGCAAAACCCTGTATCGCTAATGTATTTGTTGAGGCTGATGCTATCGTCGGCGCGTGGACCGGACTTCCTTTTATTATACATAGATTAAGCAGGCAAAGATAGTTGATTCACAAAGCTGCTGCTGATCTTTTACAGATTAAGTTCAATCCATACAGGCGCATGATCGCTGGTTTTCTCCCATCCGCGAACAGACCTGTCAACGCCTGCTGTAAGCAAGCTGTCTTTCAGTTGCGGACTAAGCAGGAAATGGTCAATACGCAGACCCGCATTTCGTTCATAAGCGTTTCGGAAATAATCCCAGAAAGTGTAGATGGTTTCATTTGGGTAGAGGGTCCTTATTGCATCTGTCCACCCCTGCCCAACCAGCTTGTGAAAGGCAGCTCGTGTCTCGGGCCGGAACAACGCATCTTTTGTCCATCGCTCAGGCTTGTAGACATCCTGTTCCGTGGGCATCACGTTGAAATCGCCGGTAAGAATGACGGGGCGACCTGAAGCAAGCAGGTCTGCTGCATGTGCTGTTAGTCGTTCAAACCAACTCAGCTTGTAATCAAACTTAGGACCGGGAGCCGGATTGCCATTAGGCAGATAAAGACAGCCAATGATGATGCCGTTAATTTCCGCTTCTATGTAGCGGCTATGCGTGTCTTCATTGTCGCCTGGAAGTGTTCTTCTTTGTTCCTTTATAGGCATGTCTCGTGTCAGGATCGCTACACCATTCCAGCTTTTTTGTCCGTGCCAGATGGCTGTGTAGCCAGCTTCTTTTATCGCTTCTTCCGGAAACTTTTCCTGAGGAGCTTTCAGCTCCTGAAGACAGACAATATCGGGGGTAGATTCGCCAAGCCAGCGAAGCAAAACAGGTAAGCGGCCATTAACGCCATTGACATTGTACGTAGCAATTTTCATTTGCAGTTATTAAGACAAGATCCAACCATGAAGTTAAAAACAAAAACCCAGTGCTGAACCAGAGGCAACACGGCTTCAAAATCCCCTTTTTCTTCACTTCGTTGTATTCGATGTTTTTGTAAAGTAAATATTAAGTTTGTAGAAAATAGCGCTAACACATCTCTTAATAGCCACGCTCACATTCCGCCAAAATGAAAAATATTCTCGCTGCATTTACCGCCGTCCTCGTCTGTCAGTCGGCTCTGGCACAAACTAAAATTAATTCCTACACTTTCGGGATGATGGAAGCCCGCCATCTTGGCCCGGGCACCATGAGCGGACGCATTACTGCCATTGAAGGAGTGGCGGAAGATAACAGAACCATCTATGTAGGCTCTGCTGGCGGCGGTGTCTGGAAAAGCACCAATGCGGGCGCCTCATGGAAATCTGTATTCGACAAATATTGTCAAAGTATCGGGGCGCTTGCTGTAGACCAAAGCCATCCAAAGACTGTTTTTGTTGGTACCGGAGAGAGCAATATGCGTAATACTGTATCTATCGGCAATGGTCTGTACAAGACCACTGACGGTGGCGAGAACTGGGTAAAGGTGGGGCTTGATAGCACTGAGCACATTGCGAAGATCGCAATCAATCCAAAGAATAGTAATATCATTTACGTCGCCGCACCTGGTCCGTTATGGAGCAGTAGCAAACACAGAGGTCTATATAAGTCTGCCGACGGTGGTAAGACATGGGAAAAAGTTCTTTACATCAATGAAGATGCAGGGTGTGCAGATGTAACGGTGGACCCTTCCAATCCTGATATTGTTTATGCCACCACCTGGGAATTTAGAAGACTGCCTTATTCATTTAATTCCGGAGGTAAAGGGAGCGGTATTTATAAAAGTGTAGATGGCGGAAGGAATTGGAAAGAACTGAAAAATGGCCTGCCGCCTAAACCTTTTGGACGTGTGGCCTTAGCATTAGCGCCAAGTGCCCCTAAAAATCTCCTTGCTATAGTAGAGGCAAAGGAAACAGCGCTTTATATATCTTCGGACGGGGGCGAGAACTGGAAACAGCAGAGCGCAACCATGAACGTGGTCTCAAGACCCTTCTACTTCAGTACACTGGTGGTAGACCCAAAGGATGCAAAAAGAGTATATAGGCCAGCGTTCAGCTTTTCTTATTCAAATGACGGCGGGTATTCTTTCACTGATGCTACAGATGAAGGCGGCTGGGTGCATAGCGATATGCATGCATTGTGGATCAATCCAAACTATACCAACCAAATGTACCTTGGCACCGACGGTGGTGTGTACTATAGCCTGGATAAAGGTGCAACCTGGTTCTTTATACAAAACCTGCCGGTTGGCCAGTTCTATCACGTAGCCACCGACCATCAGAAGCCATATCGGATTTTTGGCGGACTGCAGGACAATGGAAGTTGGATGGCGCCATCTGAAGCACCCGGTGGAGTGGGGAACGCCAATTGGATGAACATTTATTTCGGCGACGGTTTTTGGGCGCAGCCGGATCCTACAGATGCCAATATTGCCTATGCAGAGTACCAGGGCGGCAATATGGGGCGCATTAATCTTACAACACTGAAATCGGTAAACATACAACCACAGCAAACAGTAAGGGAAGAAAAGCTACGCTGGAACTGGAATACACCCATAGTAACTGGCTCTTCAGAGAAAAAGAATCTGTACACCGGCGCGCAGTACCTCTACAGATCCACTTCTCAGGGAAGAAGCTGGGAGCGTATCTCGCCTGACTTGACCACAAACGACAAAAAGAAACAGAAGCAGGAGGAATCCGGAGGACTTAGTGAAGACAATACATCTGCAGAAAACCACTGCACCATTTTTACTATCAGTGAATCGCCTTTGGATGCCAATACGATATGGGTGGGAACTGATGATGGCAACCTTCAGCTAACAACAGACGGAGGTAAAACATGGACAAATCTGGCGAAGAACTATACTGCTTCCGGTATTCCTGCCCAAACATGGGTAAGCAGTATAGAGCCTTCCCGCTTTGATAAGAATATAGTGTACGCCACATTTGATAATCATATGTATGGCGACTTTAAAACTTATGTGGCAAGATCTGAAGACGCTGGCCAAACATGGAAAATGATGAACAGTGACGAATTTTCCGGTTTTGCACATAAGGTGAAGGAAGATTTGAAGAATAAGGCATTGTTGTTCCTCGGAACCGAAATGGGCTTGTACGCAAGCGTGGACGCAGGAGCCAACTGGTTTAAGATGAAAAACAACATTCCTGAATATGCCATGGTACGCGACATTACGATTCAGCCAGAGACCAACGATTTGTTGATTGCTACGCATGGTAGAGGTATCATAGTAGTGGACGATATTACTCCTATGCGCGAACTCTCGCAGTCCATTGCCGCAAAAGACGTCTATATCTTTCCAAACAAGCCAATACCCGTGACAATGGGTAAATGGGGAAGTGGTGGTTTTCCTAACAGCGGAGGGTGGTATGCAGGCAACGGGCCGTCCATTCAACCCATTCAATATTATCTGAAGGATAGAATGAACAGTGGAGAGATAAAAATTGAGGTATATGACGCTGATGGAAAACTGGTGCAGTCCATTCCTGGAAGCAAAAGAAAAGGATTGAATAAAGTTTACTGGAATCTCCGCTATACACCCCCAAAAGTGGCTAAAGGAGGCAGCAAGCCCGACTATTCAGGCTTCTCTGCACCGCTGGTTCCACCCGGAGATTATAAAGTGAAGATCAAAATGGGTGATAAGGAATATGATAGTGATCTGAAGCTCGTTCACAACGATGACAATAAGGACTACACCACTGGAGATGAACAACTGCTGCAAAAAACGGTAATGCAGTTGTACAACCTCCATGAAGATTTGTACGCATTAGTCGAGAAAATTAATAGTGAGCAGAAAATGATCAAAGACAATACTGACAGTGTGAGGACAAATAAGAGCAAAAAATTGCTCTCTGATTATAACGGTAAGCTTGAGGCCCTTCGCGCCACATTACTGGCTACCAAATCAAAATCGATGTTTGCAGATGAAGAACGACTGCGCGAACATATCTCTGAAGTATACACCTCCCTATGCTATCAGGAGGCAAAGCCTACCAACCTGCAGATAGAGCGCGTAACGCAACTTAAGGAAGAGCTGCAAAAAGCGCAGCAATCCTATGAAAGCATAGTAAGCCAGTATGGAGGCAAGACAAAAGAGGCCATAACTGCGGAAAAGAAGATTGGACAATCTGGTACCAGCCGCTCGAGCAATTAATGGAATGGAAGCATTAATTTTATGGCAATGAAGAAGCTATTACTACTGTTGATACTGTCCTCTTTTCTCTTTGCCTGCAATAAGCAGGACGAGGCGACGAAGGTGGATCAGTATAAAAAGATCGTATACCGTATCAATACCGGCGACTCGAACCTTTACATCACCTTCAGGCGCGCTGTCTACGACAGTTCGCAAAAGGGCAATATAGACTTTGACTCCGTGTTGATAGCACCGGGCTTATATGAGATTCCTGCCACTGTTTTAACCGGTACTGATGCAAAGTTGTATGGAGAAAGCCATCTGAGTGGCAACTTCAGCATGCAGATCACACAACAGAACGGGACAGTACTGGCAAAAACAGATTCGATTACTTACGATCCTGCTAATCAGCTACATGTGGCGCGCTGGTACGCCCGTATCAACATTATTCCCTAAACTGTAAAATTTAAATGGCAGGGTTTTTTTAATATCTGTCCTGCCATGATTTATGAAGGGATCTTTAGCGGCTTAACTGACCGTAAATATCGTACGCTTAAGCTTTTTGTAGTTTTTTCTCTCTTGTGCTTACGATCTGTCGCGCAGCCTACTACTATTGTGCTCGATACAGTAGATGCAACGCATGTCGTTGTAAAAGCAGGCGAGTATAAAGACGCTAAATCTCACGACTTTTTCTTCGGAAAGCATTATCGGCAGGACTGGAATACCCCTGTAAAGGTGCAAATACTGATGCTTGATACGCTTGCCGGCGGCCTTACTCCCTACGAAGCAGGTGGCGGCAGGCAGAGTAAAACACTAAAGCTTCACGACACTGCCAACAGGGAATACACACTACGCAGCATTGACAAGACATTTGGCAGGGCCTTACCCGAGGACTACGACAACACTTTCATTGAAAATA
>DATJDP010000171.1:0-5242 GCA_035497355.1 Flavipsychrobacter sp. | reverse complement strand
GAATGCAGATGGATGCTCCTTCACCGTGATTCCGTGTTTGAATGTTCATCCCTTATGGATAGAGACAATAAAAAAACTTGTAACCAACCAGAGCATTTCAAACTAAGCCACAACTGACAATGTATCTATATGTTAAAGCGCTGCATATCATCTTTATTGTTACATGGTTTAGCGGCATGTTTTATATCGTTCGGCTGTTTATTTACAACCGCGAAGCGGAGGACAAGACTGAACCTGAAAAAACGATCCTTCATCAACAGTTTCAACTAATGATAAAAAGGCTCTGGCTTGGTATTACGGTGCCATCAGCTGTACTTACATTAATCTTTGGCCCATGGATGTGGTATCTTTATGGCAGTACTCCTTCCTGGCTGGGAGTAAAGCTTTGCTTTGTTATTGTATTATTTCTGTATTTCTTCTCGTTGCACCGTATTTTCTTACAGCAGTCGAAAGGCATCTACAAGTATTCATCCCAGCAGTTAAGAATATGGAATGAGGTAGCCACTATTTTTCTCGTCGCAATAGTAATGCTTGCCGTGGTAAAGCAGAGTCTGAGCTGGGTATGGGGACTGGCCGGTCTGTTCCTGTTCATCCTTATACTGATGAGCGCGATAAAGATTTATAAGATCCTTAGAGCCTCCAGATAGACGTCTCAGAAAATACATCGCTTACGCTATTTCAGATAGTCAAAACGGTTTTGAGCGCTTTCAAAAAGTCAATTTAGGACATCCGTAAAATGATATCTTAAAGGAACTGATTAAAAACAGTCCGTATTCCGAATTTATTACAATCCTTATAGCTTCTGGGATGATTAAACAGCCTTGCTGAATTGTAGTGTTTCCGCTCTCGGTGCGGCTTTTTGCAAATGAATATCAAATGCGCTGCATACGTTTCTCAGAAAGCTACGGCCGGTTTCTGTTAAAACGACTGTTGCGCCATCCCAGATTATCAATCCATCTGCCTGGAATTTTTGCAACTGAGGAACGGTGTAGGTTGCCAACTCCGGAGAAAACTGAGCGTTTAGAGTGGTCTTCCCTTTACAACTTATATCGAGAATGTGTTGTTTGCATAGCATGTCCTCCGCGGTCAGAAAAACGCCTTTATGGATTGCCAATTCGCCTGCATCTACCGACTGGTAATAATCGCGGATCGCTTTGTGGTTTTGCGCATAGGCGATACCAAGGTCACTAATGGCAGTTACACCGAGGCCTATCATCATACTACTATGCCGGGTAGTATAACCCATAAAATTCCGGTGCAACGTTCCTTCCTTCCAGGATTTGTACAGCTCATCTCCAGGCAATGCAAAATGGTCCATGCCTATATCGCTATACCCTGCGGCCAGGAACAACTCTTTCCCTCTCCTGTAAAGCTGTAGTTTTTCTGTGGCAGATGGCAGATCATTTTCGTCAAAAAGCCTTTGCCCCTTGCTTGTCCAGGGAACATGCGCGTAACTGTAAAACGCGACCCTATCCGGCCTTACTGTAAGCACCTGATTAATTGTTTTTCCTATACTGGCTACAGACTGAAAAGGCAACCCGTAGATAAGGTCGAAGTTCACGGAATGGTAGCCTATCGCCCTTGCCTGCTCCGTTACAGTCTTCACATTTTCAAATGGCTGAATCCTGTTGATCGCCTGCTGAACATGTGGATCGTTGTCCTGAACACCAAAGCTTACCCTCCGAAAGCCAAGATCGTAAAGTGTTTGTAAATGTAGGCGGGTGGTATTATTGGGATGCCCTTCAAACCCGAATTCAAAATCAGGATGCACGTCTGAGTCTTTAAAAAGCGCTTCAATAAGTTGGCGCAAACGTGCCGCTGAAAAAAAAGTAGGTGTTCCGCCGCCTAAGTGGAGTTCCCGGATTACTGGTCGGGGATTCATCATCTTCAGGTACAATTGCCACTCTTTAATGACCGCTTCTATATAAGGCTGTTCAACACTATGATTTCTGCTAATCTTTTTGTTACATCCACAGTAGGTGCATAAGGTTTCACAAAATGGCAAATGAATATAGAGGCTTATCCCTGCCTTGTTATTCGCGGCGTCAAACTGCTGTGAAAAGGCCTTTTCCCATTGTAAAATACTGACACTGTCCTTCCAGTGGGCAACGGTGGGATAACTTGTATATCTGGGAACCGGTATATTATACTTCTCCAGTAACGCTGCGTCCACCATGCAATAAAGTTTACATGCAAGGTAGCAGCATTCATAAAACGAGGAGATGACGGAAGTCATTTCCGATGAAAAAATTTATCAGTCAACTTACTTTTCAGCTTTTTTCAAAAGAAGCCGAAACAATGCTTTCTTCAAATGTTTTAAGCCGTCATCGCGGGCTCGCTCATTATCCCACTTACCTTCTTTCCCGCTGTGTCAGTATCCCGTTTTACGTCTCTGACGTGGTTTTGTTCCAGCCATTGTTGAAAACTTACGGCTTCTTTACAATAAAACGTCACCAGTTTGTTCTGCTTTGTACTTAAAATAAAAATGTCCTCTACAACACTGAATGCAGATAATTCCTGAACGGGAAGGTGAAAGCCAGGGAAAGTGTTTTTGTTCATAATAAAGGTTTGTTAGAATGATTGAGAGCATTAAATTAAGAAAAAAACCGTTTCTTTTTGTTCCAATTGATATATTTTCCTAATCAATCGTTAAGCCACTGCAAAAAGCAGGTTAACAGTTCCGAAAAATTTCCATCAGCCGAAACCGCGCTGCTTCTTTGCACTCTCAATCGCCATTAAACCATATGACACACAATAACATTACAAAAGAGATCTTCGAAGGAAAATACCCTTCCAAAATGAACTATGACAACTATCTCACTTTGCTCGAACAGGGGAATTACCTGCTGAATAGCGATGAACGACAGGTGACTGAATGCAAAGAATTAAGTGAGTTAAAAGCAATACGCATTGCCCTGGAATATCGCCTGGAGGTAATACGCCAATTCCGAAAAAACCAACTACGTTCTCTCGGCAGATACGCGGAAGTCTGCTAAAACCCTCATCCTACCCTGTTATCCTAAATTGCATGACCTCCCTCTTTCGGGGGAGGTCATTCCTTTGGCGTGAAATTTTAATCCTTTGCAATAAGCAAAAAATGCATGAAAGGTTTAATTTGTTTCAGGACGTTCACTATCTCTTTAATTGTCTTTATTTTTTCTTCGTCAGCCACCGCACAGGAACGCTGGTTCGAGGCTACGACAGGAGCAGCTCTTTCCGTTCCTTCTGCTAAAGGCTCGCCATGGCGCTATCAGCCAAGGGTTTTATTGCATGGGGGCGTTTCCGGTTTCTTTTCTCTCAACAAAACTTTTGCGGTTAAAACTGGTGTGCTCTACCAGATTAAAGGAATGACTACAAACGCATCCTACACTCCTGATTCGGTTTACAGCAGTGCCAGCTTCGAATCTCAAAACACTTATCATTTCATTAGTATCCCGTTGCAGCTTGCTGTTACTTTTGGCAGGCATCAGGACGACTGCTACCGTATTGCCGCAGGAATGGATTATAACTTTATGGTTGCTGGTTATTCTAAAATAGATGTGACTTCTCATGATGATAAGAATGGGACGCTCCACGAGTCGTTGACCTACAAACACCTTATCTCTGTCTCGCCTAAGGACGACATTCCCGGCCTTTCACATCACGAAGGCACGCCGCTTCATTTATTCACGCCCGCGTTTCGCCTTGATTTTACTTACCAATGGCAGGAGCGCTTGATCATAAGCGCATTTTATGAATACAATTTGCAGGATGTTCGTATGCGTACCGTAGATAACAGCAAAGTGAATCTGCATTACACCGGCATTGCATTAGGGGTAAGGTTCTGGTAGGCTTCCAGCTACTTATACCTGAAAAACACCGCTCTTCCACTCCCTTTCGATCGGAGCATGATTGGCCGCGTGAATACCTTCCGAAATAACATGGCGTGTTTGGGCAGGATCAATGATCTCGTCCACCCATAGTCTTGCCGCTGCATAATACGAGGAAGTCTGCGCTGTATATCTGTCCGTAATTTCTTTCAACAACGCTTTTTCTTTTTCCGGATCTATGGTTTCGCCTTTAGCTTTCAGCGAAGCCACTTGTATCTGCAGTAAAGTTTTAGCTGCCTGCTCACCACCCATTACAGCAATCTTTGCATTGGGCCACGCATAGATAAAGCGAGGATCATAAGCTTTGCCACACATAGCATAGTTGCCCGCCCCATAAGAATTGCCCGTAATGATAGTGATTTTTGGCACCACAGAGTTTGCGACTGCATTTACCAGCTTGGCTCCGTCTTTAATAATACCTGCATGCTCGCTGCGGCTACCTACCATAAAGCCGGTAACGTCCTGCAGAAACACAAGGGGTATCATTTTCTGATTACAGTTCTGGATAAATCTTGCGGCCTTATCTGCACTGTCATTGTATATGACGCCGCCAATCTGCATTTCGCCTTTACCACTCTTCACGATCTTTCGTTGGTTGGCTACAATGCCTACCGCCCAGCCATCTACACGAGCGTAACCACAGACAATTGTCTTACCGTATTCTTCTTTAAACTGGTCAAAACTGTCAGCGTCTACGATGCAATTGATGACGTCGACTACATCGTAAGGTTTCGAGTTTTCCACGTTCACAATGCCATACAATTCTTTAATATCTCTTGCCGGTTGCTTCGCCGCAATCCGGTCAAAACCTGCTTTGTCTTTACCATGGCCGATCTTATTCATAATCCGCTTCACCTGCTCAAGACACTCCTGCTCTGTTTCAAATTTGTAGTCGGCGATACCGCTTACCTCTGTATGTGTTTTAGCCCCACCGAGTGTCTGAATGTCCACGTCTTCTCCAATGGCGGCCTTTACCAGGTAAGGACCGGCGAGGAAGATAGACCCGTTCCCTTCTACCATCAGCGTTTCATCACTCATGATAGGAAGATAGGCACCACCCGCAACACAACTTCCCATTACGGCTGCAATCTGCGTAATGCCCATAGCGCTCATCACTGCGTTATTTCGGAAAATGCGGCCAAAGTGCTCTTTATCGGGAAATATCTCGTCCTGCATGGGCAAGAAAACACCGGCACTGTCTACAATGTAGATGACTGGCAAATGGTTTTCCATTGCTATCTCCTGTAGCCTCAAATTCTTTTTGCCGCTTATGGGAAACCATGCACCTGCCTTTACTGTATTATCATTTGCTATAATCACACATTGACGGCCGCTTACGTATCCTAACCCGCCCACTGTACCACCTGCAGGAC
>DATJDP010000170.1:0-7349 GCA_035497355.1 Flavipsychrobacter sp. | reverse complement strand
ATCTTTCAAAAAACACCACAAATGTCCATTACGTCGAACAATCTTAAGAAAAGGATTACGACTACAATCGGTTTGAAGAATACCTACGTTGGCACCAAAGCCAGTGTGGCAAAAAACGAAGCCGCATCTTTTAGTTATAATGGAGAAAAGTGGAAAAAAGAAGACGAGACAGACATGAGCATTCCGGGAGGTGCGGGTTGCCTTGTTTCAACTACCAACGACCTGGTGAAGTTTATTGAGGCTCTTTTTAATAAACAATTGATTACTCAGGGCTCATTAGAAAAAATGACGGAAATTAAGGATGGTTATGGCTTGGGTATGTTTCGCTTTCCCTTCGACGAGAAGTACTCGTATGGACATACAGGCGGAATTGATGAATTTCATTCTATGCTTGGTTATTTCCCTAAAGAAAAGGTGGCCTTTGCATTTACCGGCAACGGGGATGTAATGAATATGAATGATCTCGCCATTGGCGTATTGAGTACTTGTTTCAACCGTCCATACACCATTCCCGATTTTTCCTTTCACTTAGCGGTAGAAAAACTCAGCAGATATGAAGGCGTCTACTCTTCCACTCAGCTTCCTTTGAAAATTGAGATTAAAAAAGAGGGCCAAAAGCTTAAGGCCCAGGCAACGGGGCAAAGCGCATTTTTTCTCACTCCCATGAGCGAAAAGGAGTTCAAATTTGATCCGGCAAAAATTACACTGGTATTCGATATTGAAAGTGGAAAAGTGATTCAGTTTACGCTGAAGCAATCAGGTATGAACGTAAAATACACTAAAGAATAAGCTTAATAACAAGGAACACCTGCAGGTACATCCGATTGCTCATCAATACAACTCATAATATCAGAAACGATCCTTTCGGCTTCATATTGATCCAGATGATAAATGTCAGTGTATTGATACCATCTTCTTAATGACTTCCGAAGCGAGGATTTAGCTTTGTTTAGCCGCATACGGATATTTTCCTCAGAAGTATTGAGCAAATAAGATGCTTCCTTGATGCTATAGCCGTCTGTTTCGATTAAAATATACACACTTCTCAATGGAACAGGCAAATGCTCAATGCAGGCTTCGAGGGTTCCTGTTGTTCCGCGATTCGCGATAATCCTTTCATAATGTTGGGCAGAACGTGCGGCGGCACAAGAGGGTTCGTAAATGTTCAGGTCCTGTTTCTGAGCAACCTTTCTATCGCTCATGCAGTGGTTGATCATCTGTTTGCTTAGCCAGGTGCGGAAGGATACAGGGTACTGATGCTCTGCCAGTGTTTGAAAAACGGTAACAAAAGCTTTGCTCATCAGCTCTTCAGCCTCATATTGAGAAAAAGAATACATGCGCGCAACACGGTACAAAGACGCAGCATGCCTTCTAACCAATACTTCAAAACAAAACTTCTGGCCTGCCAGTATCTTTTCAGCAAGCTCGTTATCGGTGTGGTGCGCATACAGCAACATGACATTCTTCATCTCTTCCCCGCATTTAAAGATTGAACAAAATATATTTCCGGAAAAAACTCGGGACAATACATTGAAATTTCTTTAAAAAACCTTGCCAGTAAAGGGGTTGAAGCTTACACCAGGCCCTGTTTTCTTTTATCGCGGCACATACACCACAAACTTCTCTTCGAAAGATGGCTCAGGAAAAATGTCCTGAACCGGGAACAGATGTGGTTTCAGGCCAGAATCTGCAATTTCTTTTCGCAGGTCGCCGCCCTTCAGGCAAATAAGGCCGTTTGCAAACTCATCGCTCATTCTACCCTTTCTTACAGCCGGTTTGATCCATCTCCAGAGATCCCCAAGTGGCGCAACAGCTCGTGAAACAGCAAAGTCAAAGCTTTTTCCCTTAATATCTTCTACCCTTGAATGAATAGCAGTTACATTTTGCAAACCAATTCCGTTTGCAACTTCCTGAACCACTTTTATCTTTTTCCCAATGCTATCAGACAACAAAAAGCTAACTTCAGGAAAAAATATCGCGAGAGGGATGCCAGGGAAGCCACCACCAGTACCAATATCCACTACCTCCGCACCATTGTGAAAATTACAAATAGCTGCAATAGCAAGAGAATGAAGTATATGTTTTTCATACAAAGCATCGATATCTTTCCGTGAAACGACATTTATCTTTTCATTCCATTCCTTATACAGGTCCTCAAGTTTACGAAACTGTTCCGTCTGCTGTCTTGTAAAGTCAGAAAAGTACTTATTGATTATCTCCACTGCTGTTTGTTTTTCCAGAAAATATATGGTGCCAGTACAAAGTTATAGACCATCCAGCCTATATCACAAAACAAGAACCAGCGAAACAGCTTTTTATCTTTTAGTTTCAGGACGGTCGTCTGCCAGATGGTCCAGTAAATAGCGCATCTCATCATCATGATGATAAAGAGGATGGACCAGTCGCTCCAATACATTAAAATAAAGAAAAGTATCCAGGACAGGGCATGTGCAAGGGCGTAAAAGGCCAGCAGATTTTGTATTCGTTTCTTATAAAACTTTCCCGTCGAAATATGACGCTGTTTTTGTCGCAACCACTCTTTCCATGTCGCCCGGGTATCAGAAAAGGTAAATGCCTCAGGGTCAGCAACAATCTCTGTGTTTGTTTCAGTCGCACAAATTCGTATTAACAGATCATCGTCTCCTGAAGGCAATGCATTCCATATTTCCGATTGCTGAGCCTTCAGAAAGATATCTTTGGTGCAGGCCAGGTTTCTTCCCACTGCCATGTAGGGCATTCCGGCCATTGCATAGGTGCTGTACTGCAAAAAAGTATGCATCGTTTCCCAGCGTACAAATGCATTTAAAAAACCCTTTCTGAAACGATGTGCCCCGTATCCTGCCACGATCTCTTTGCCTTTCTTCAATGGTGCGACCATTGCCCCAAGCCAGTTTTCAGAGGATGGGGCGCAATCTGCATCCGTAAGCAGCAACCACGAAGATCTGGCATGTGCCACACCTTTGCCAAGAGCGAACTTTTTCCCTTTAAAAAGCCTTGGTTCTTCCTTGCCGATCGTAACATGCCAGAGATGGCTATATTGCTGCTCCAACCGATATAAAACCGCTTCTGTATCATCGTCAGAAGCATCGTTTACCACAATCACTTCATACATCGGTTTGCCTGACTCATTGCTGTATCTTTGCGCCAAAATTGCAGGCAGGTGCTGTTCCAGATTCCGTGCTTCGTTCTTTGCACAGATGATGACCGACACATGGCGGGAAGGAGGCATATCGTTTGCAGAGGGGCGCGGAAGGTTGAAAATGCGGGTAAAAAAATAAAGTGCATAACCACATTGTATGGCAATAGAAGAAACAAAGAGCCAAAAGAGGACGGAGGTAAGCACGGGATAAAGATAAGAGCAGAAGGGAGAAAACAGAGAGCGTAGGATAGAAGGCAGGGAACAGAAAACATTTTAGAGACAACGTAAACAAAACGTCACTACCTGTATATACAGTGATTGTCGGTAGCAAAAATGGATTTTAAATTATCAGCAACAGATACAAACTCTTCTGCAAGAGCAGGGGTTATCACCACCGATCATGGACAGATAGAAACTCCGATCTTTATGCCCGTGGGAACTGTAGGAACGGTGAAGGCTGTAACACAGCAACAGTTGAAAGAAGAAGTAAAAGCGGAGATCATACTTGGCAATACCTACCACCTTTATTTACGGCCAGGAACCGAAATATTGGAGCAGGCAGGCGGTCTCCATCGCTTCAATGGCTGGGATAGACCCATTCTTACCGACAGCGGTGGCTATCAGGTCTTTTCTTTGTCGAACAACCGAAAACTCACAGAGGAAGGAGCTATGTTCCAGTCGCATATCGATGGATCAAGACATATGTTTTCTCCTGAGCATGTAATGGATATACAACGCTCCATTGGTGCTGATATTATTATGGCTTTTGATGAATGTCCTCCCTACCCTTCCGAATACGACTATGCTAAAAAATCGATGGAACTCACTCACCGATGGCTGGCAAGATGTGTGAAAAGACTCGACGAAACCGAACCGAAGTATGGCTACAGCCAAAGCCTTTTCCCTATTGTGCAGGGAAGCACTTTTAAAGACCTTCGAAAAGTATCTTCAGAATTCATTGCCGGAATACAAGCTGATGGCAATGCTATCGGCGGCCTTTCTGTCGGCGAGCCGGAAGAGATGATGTACGAGATGTGCGGCCTTTGCTGTGAGCATCTACCTGCTGACAAGCCCAGATACCTTATGGGTGTGGGCACTCCATGGAATATACTGGAAAACATTGCACTAGGCGTAGATATGTTTGACTGTGTGATGCCTACACGCAATGGAAGAAACGGAATGCTCTTTACTTCGAAAGGAGTAATTAACATTAAGAATAAGCGTTGGGCTGCAGATTTTAGCCCTATTGATGATGGCATTGACTGCCCTACCAGCAATTATTACTCTAAGGCTTACCTGCGTCATCTCTTTGTTGCCAACGAAATTTTAGGACTTCAGATTGCCAGTATTCACAATCTTGCGTTTTACCTTCACCTCGTAAAACAGGCAAGGCAACATATCGTTTCCGGCGACTACAATCAATGGAAAAACGGAATGATACCAGTGTTAAAACAAAGGTTATAAAATCCCAAGTCTAAAAAATCCCAACTTTAAATTCGCAATCCGAAACCGGCAATCCGAAATTGAAAAAGCTCGACTGGTACATACTCAAAAAGTTTCTTGGCACTTTTCTCTACGCCATCCTGATCCTTGCGGTTATCACGGCTGTGATAGACTATTCGGAAAAGGTAGACGATTTCGTAAAGCATCAGGCACCAGGCCTTGCCATCCTGAATTACTATAAGAACTTTATCCCTTACATGGTGGCATTTCTTCTGCCGCTTTTCATTTTTATTGCCACCATCTTCTTTACATCAAAGCTTGCATACAAGTCGGAGATCATAGCCATTCTCGCTGCCGGCGTTTCTTTTCCACGCTTTTTAAGACCATATATGATCGGTGCGGTGTTTCTGTGCATTGTTTCGCTGATTGCCAACCACTGGATCGTTCCTGCTGCTAATAAACAAAGACTCCATTTTGAAGATCAGTACATTCATGAGGCAACTTATTCTTCCGACAGGAATGTTCATCTTCGCCTCTCACCGGAGCTGTATGTGTATATCCAAAGCTATGATTACGGTTCTAATACTGGCTATCGTTTTACGGAGGAACATATACAAGGTACCCTGCTAAAGGAAAAAGTGATGGCAGACCGGGTGAGCTACGATAGCATCAGCAAAACCTGGAAACTGTTTGGCGTTGTAATTCGCACCAATGATGGGTTGAAGGAAAGCTTAAAATTTGTAACGGAACTAAACCGGAAATACCCCTCTTTCACACCTAAAGACCTTGAAGACGATAATGATATCATGACCGCAATGACTACGCCCTATCTGGATAAGATCATAGCGCGGGAAAAGTTGCGCGGACGAGAGAACCTGAACCAATATTATGTAGAGAAGTACCGCCGCACCGCACAGCCGTTTGCGGAAATTATTCTGACACTCATCGGCGTCTGTGTAGCCAATAAGAAAGTCCGCGGTGGTAGCGGCCTGCATCTTGCTCTCGGCATCATGATCAGCGCTGCGTATATTATGGCTATACAGTTCACCGCTACATTTTCCACGAAAGCTGGCATGAACCCGTTACTTGCTGTCTGGATTCCCAATATCATCTTTGGTATGGTCGCATTAGTCCTTTATAGAAGGCAGGTCAAATAGAAATATTTCTTCAGTTTCGTTTCATTCCCTCCCCCACAATCAAGCTGCGTTACGCATAGGAAATGCAAATAGGCCTTCTCTCTGTTTCAAAATGGAGTTCAGGAATCAATCTCATGAAGGAGTCCAAATCTTTTTAAACACGAGAGGCTATATCCCAACATTAGGATACAGCCTCTCATTGCAACGATCCTTTATATTCTACCATCCATCGCCGTCCATTATATTTCCAAGACCGCCCAGGATGCTTCCCTCTTCTTTTCGTTTGTAAGTTCCGTAGGCAAGGATTCTGCCCGCGAGTCGGCTGATCGGTAAGGTCTGTATCCATACCGTTCCCGGCCCGCGCAGGGTAGCAAAGAATACACCCTCACCACCAAACAAAGTATTTTTAATACCACCTACGAACTGAATGTCGTAATCCACATTCCTCGTAAAGGCCACTAAGCAGCCGGTATCCACTTTCAATAGTTCTCCTGCCTGAAGTTCACGCTGCGTCACATGTCCGCCGGCATGCACAAAGGCCATCCCATCGCCTTCCACCTTTTCCATTATAAAGCCTTCACCACCGAAAAGACCTGTGCCTAACTTCTTCTGAAACTCAATACCAATGGCAACACCCTTAGCCGCACAAAGAAAGGCATCTTTCTGACAGACAATCTTGCCGCCGAGACGCATCAGATCAAGCGGAATGATCTTACCCGGATAAGGAGATGCAAAGGATACCTTCTTCTTTGCGCCTGCGACGTTGGTGTAAGCCGTCATAAAAAGGCTTTCACCTACCAGCAGTCTTTTACCTGCGCTGAATAGCTTGCCGAGCAGTCCACCCTGTTGTTGCGATCCATCCCCAAAGATGGTTTGCATCTGAATACCATCATCCATCATCATAAATGCGCCCGCTTCGGCAATGGCAGTCTCGCTGGGGTCCAGCTCCACTTCCACATATTGCATCTCTTCACCGAATATCTGGTAGTCTATCTCGTGATTGTTGATCATAAAAACTATTAGGATTAGAGCGTCAAAAGTAGGATTTTCAGCTTTTCCAGTCTCACGTCAAAAGGGTGACGGAAGAAGTTTTAAGTTTACTTTTTCAATAACCCTTCATAAAGTGTGATCCATTCCTGAGGTGTCATTTTCGCAGCAAGCTCGCCCATCAGCCCAAAAGGTATCTGTTCCGGCTTTTTAAAGCGGATGCAGGATTTCCCCATGTCCAGCTTATTCCCGCATTGCTCAGCATAAGCTTTCTGAAACCACTCGAGTAAGTTTGGATCGCTGTATATGCCCATATGATAGACTGCAATAAAGTTCTTTTGGGCAGCAATACTCAAAAACGGTAAAGCCTGCTTAGGATCGCAGTGATAACCATTCGGATATATGGAATGAGGTACCACATAGGTGATCATACCATAGCTCATTCGCTCTTCAAAGCCTTCGGGAAGGTGCTGAACAATGATGTCTCTTAGCTTTATCATCGCTTCCTTCTTTTCCTCAGGGAGGGTCTCAATATATTCGGCTACTGTGGCTGCTTTTGATTGCATTTGAATGAGTTATGTAAAATGCAAAATAACAAAGTCTTGCTGACGTTGAAAACAACAAGTTGAGAGCGCGCGGTAAGT
>DATJDP010000169.1:0-3818 GCA_035497355.1 Flavipsychrobacter sp. | reverse complement strand
ATCATAGATGCTGTACGACGTGCCGGAAGCCACACCGCTGATGTGCAGCGCTTCCTGTGCCGGATTAGGAAACAATAGTATGCGTTCTTGCGCCTGCGTTACATCTGCTATGGCATCGGGCTGTAGATCAAAACCAATGAGGATTATTCCGTGTCCAACATTTTGTGTATCAATATTCCAGTTGCCCGTGTATGATGGAATAGATTGGGTGCGGTATGTATAATTGGCAGGAACATTGCCGATTCCACTAGCATTATATAATATCAATTCAAAGTTCTTATCAGGAGGCGTATAATACTGGGAGGAGTCATTGGAAATATCTACCAAAAAATTGTGTGTGGCATCATAATAAAATGGCTGCTGCAGCGAAAACTTTATCCAGTCGGCACTGTCAAGCGGCATGTTGGCAACGAAGGAAGGCGTATAAAATACTGTATCAACAGGATACCAATTTACCGGTGCTACTCCATTAAGGTGCATACTATCGGGGTGGTTTTGATCCGTAGGCATATAACCCATGCGGATAGTAAAATTTCGAAAAGAAAAGTTATGTGTAGGACTGTTGCCCATTCTGACATACACATTAGTAACCGTGCCGGCCGGGGCACCAGCAAACCAGGATGGGTAATAAATACTTTGATCCCTCCCGCCGAAATATTCGAAACCTCCCGCCCCCGCACCATGCTCCCATATGCCCGGTATTCCCACTGGGTTCATGACATATTGAGGTTGCTGCTGCGCATAAAGCATTCCACCTGTCGTAAATAGTAGGAGGGCTAGTAAAATCTTTTTCATAAGGCTTTGGTTTTAATGTAAGATACCGGTTGCAAGTGCCATTTGCAAGACACCGATAGCCACTTTTCTACGCCTAAATCTTTATAGGGCGTTGTACCGTTTATTCCCGTACCTTTGCGCCTTAATTTAATATAAGTTCTTAATTAGATGACTTCATTTTCGAGCCTCTCCCTGAGAGAGGAATTAACTCGTGCCGTAGCTGAACTTGGTTTTGAGACGCCGACTCCCATCCAACAAAAAGTAATACCCCATCTCTTAGCTCAACCTACCGATATTATTGGTCTGGCACAGACAGGAACGGGCAAAACTGCCGCCTTCGGACTGCCGCTACTGCACCACATGGACGTTGCACGCAAAGACGTGCAGGCTCTTGTACTCTCGCCTACACGTGAACTGTGTATGCAGACACAGGAAGAATTTAAAAAATATAGCAAACACCTGCGCGGGTTGAAAACAACCGCAGTGTATGGTGGCGTGCCTATCAGCGGACAGATCCGCGAACTAAAATCCCACCCGCAGGTGGTAGTGGCTACACCTGGTCGCCTGATTGACCTGCTGGAAAGAAAAGCACTCTCGCTGGAAACCGTTCAGTACGTAGTATTGGATGAAGCAGATGAAATGCTGAACATGGGCTTTCGGGATGATATTGATTTTATCCTGAAGAACACGCTTGCACGCCAATATACCTGGCTGTTTTCCGCAACAATGAATAATGATGTGCGTGGCATTGCCAAACGCTTCATGAACGAATGGAAAGAATATTCCGTCTCTGCAGCCAACAGCACAAATGAGAATATTGACCATCAATACTACGTCACTCAAAGGCATCTGCGCTTTGAAACGCTGCAACGCCTGCTGGATTTTACACCCGGCATTTACGGTATCATCTTTACCCGCACCAGGCAAGACTGCCAGGAGATAGCCGAGAAGCTGATGAAGCAAGGCTACCATGTAAGTCCGCTGCATGGCGATATGGACCAGAAGATGCGCAGTAAGGTGATGGAGCGATTCAAGAATAAGACCCTCCAGGCTATTGTAGCGACAGATGTGGCAGCAAGAGGCATAGATGTCAATGACATCACCCACGTCATCAACTACGAGCTGCCCGACGATCCTGAGGTGTACACACATAGAAGCGGACGGACGGCACGTGCCGGTAAGTCTGGTATCTGTATGAGCATTGCTACGCCAAAGGAGATATCAACTATCCGTCAGATAGAACGACTGGTAAAGAAACGTTTCAACCGTTGTGACATTCCTGATGGCGCCGAAGTGGTACGCAAACGCCTGTTCTATTTCCTTGAGCAGATAGAGACAGCCAAGCCACAGAAGCATTTTGCGGAAGTTTACCTCGATTCAATAAATGAGCGGTTTGTGGACATGGACAAAGATGAGCTGATCAAACGGCTGATCTGGATACAACTGAAAGATACCCTGACCGAATACCAGAATGCAGAAGACCTTAATGCCGGATATGAAGGTGCAAAAGGCCAGAGATCAGAAAGCAAAACAGTAAGGCTGTTTATGAACATGGGTTCTAAAGACGGTATTGACTCTCCGCAAAAGCTTGTAAAATTTGTAGCTGAAGCAACCGACCTTGAGCCTGACACGATCTTCCGTGCTACCGTTCGCGAGTTGAGCAGCTTCTTTAATGTACGTGGCGATGCCGCAGAATTCATTATAGAAACGCTTTCGCAGAAGAAATACAAGGGAAGGAAAATCAAAATAGAAGAAGCAGAACAGCGCAACGACCAGGGCAGAGATCGCTCAAAGCCTTATTCAGACCGGCGCGGCGGCGGGGACTTTAAGCCCCGGTATGGGAAATCTGATTCACAGAAGATTAACAAGAGACATTAATAAATAATTATATTTCAGCTTGGATATGTCATAAATTGATGCTTTCTTTGCATTCATAAATTTTAATGCGTATGAGGAGGTTGTTCATCACCACACTGTTTGTTTTTAGTGTATTAGGCTTAAATGCCCAAACCCAGAGCTCAGGTTTCCTTACAAGTATTAAAAAAGGGATCGCTAGTTTTTATCATGACAAGTTCGAAGGCAGAAAGACTGCTACGGGCGAGATTTTTGACAACGACAAATTTACCGCTGCTTCTAACAAGCTGAAGCTCGGCTCTTATGCAAAGGTGACCAACCTTAGCAACGGACAGGTAATTTATGTTCGTGTTAACGATAGAATGGCGAAAACTAATGAACGCTTAATTGACCTTGCAAGTATTGCTGCCAAGAAGCTTCACTTCCATGAAAAAGGAATTGCGCAGGTAAAGGTAGAAGTAGTGCCAGAGTCAGAAGGACGTAAAGCGATCTTAGCACAAAACGGCTTCGATAGTCTTCCGAAAAATCAACTATAATTTTTTTAATAACGTCTTAGAAAGGCTGTATCGAACGATACGGCCTTTTTTGTGTCTGTTGGTTTCGTGGAAAGGCAGGTGGCGGAAGGCAGGGAGCAGAGGCCAGTGCAGAGAGCAGAACTAAGAACGAAGAGAGTAGACAAACAGAGAACAGAGCGCAGCGTTTAGATGTAAAAGTGCAGACAAGATTTGCGATTAGGGGTTTGCGCCTTCTCCTGTCCACCTTCTTCCTTCAATGTCCGCCCCTGTTCCCTGTGCTATTTTCCGACTGCCAGTTTACCGGTTAGGATTTGGTGATAAATCACATTTTGGGCGACACCGCAGTGAATAAACAGCTTTAAGTGTCTGAAGTCTGGCTAAAGGACTGTTTAACACTATAAGTTGAAGCGCACCAAACATGTGGATCAACGACATATTAATCTGTAAAGCATTGCAAACCAATGAGTATCTACTGCAGCAGATGTAGCAAAGACACCTTAAAGCCCGATTCCTTTAAACCTGAGTTCGGGATAAGTATATCGCAGGTTATTCCTTCATTGCTACTCGAGAAAGGAACTTCTATATACGAAATACCAGTTTGAATTCATGTATAGCCTAACACATCAGGTATCCGCACACAATTGCGGGCCTTACAGCCCTCTCATTTCTCAAATC
>DATJDP010000168.1:0-7169 GCA_035497355.1 Flavipsychrobacter sp. | reverse complement strand
CCGGGCTATGCCGGCAGTAGCTGGTATTTCATCCGTTATATGGACCCGCATAACGATAAAGCTTTTGCATCGCGCAAGGCAACGGACTACTGGCAGGAGGTGGATCTATACATCGGTGGAACAGAACATGCCGTAGGACACTTGCTATACAGCCGTATGTGGACAAAAGTACTATACGATCTTGGTCATATAGGGTTTGATGAGCCATTTAAAAAGCTGATCAACCAGGGAATGATCCAGGGTAGTTCAAGATATGTATATCGGCTCAGAGGAACCAACGAATACGTTTCCTATGGACTGAAAGACAAGATGGCTACGGATGAACTGCACGTGGATGTTAATATTGTGGACGGGCTGGAGTTGAATCTGGAAGCATTTAAGAAATGGCGTCCTGAATTTGCGGATGCGGAGTTCATTCTGGAAGATGGCAAGTACTTCTGTGGCACAGGCATCGAAAAGATGAGCAAAAGCAAGTACAATGTGGTAAACCCGGACGATATCGTTGCTCAATATGGCGCTGATACATTCAGAATGTATGAAATGTTCCTCGGACCAATTGATGTAAGCAAACCATGGGATACGAAAGGCATTGAAGGAGTTCATCGCTTTGTAAAGAAAATGTGGCGTTTGTATTTTGACGAGAAAGGATGGATGGTAAATGATGAGCCGGCAACGCAGGAAGAACTCCGCGTTTTGCATAAGACGATTAAGAAGATAGGTGAAGACATTGAACGCTTTACCCTCAATACTTCTGTGAGCCAGTTTATGATCTGTGTGAACGAGCTTGCAGCGCTTAACTGCCATAAACGCTCCATACTGGAGCCTCTGACCATCATTATTGCGCCTTTTGCACCACATCTTGCAGAAGAGCTGTGGCACCAGTTTGGAAATAAAGAGACAGTTACGCTCGCTGCCTTTCCGGCATACAATCAGCAATACATCGCTGAGAACACAAAGAAATATCCGGTAGCGGTGAATGGAAAGACCCGGGTTGAAATGGAGTTTCCATTGGATGCCGCACAGGAGATAGTAGAGAAGGAAGTACTGGCAGACCCAACCATTATTAAATGGATGGAAGGCAAAGCACCTAAGAAAGTAATCTTCGTAAAGGGCAAGATGATCAATGTAGTAGTCTGACCCTTCAGGCAACAAAAAAACTATCGAAGCCGTTCCAACAAGGGACGGCTTTTCTATTGCCACAGGTAGTGGTCAAGCCTCTGACGGACATCATTTCGGATTATGACTCAGGTCATGGTTTTTCATAGCATTATAAAGTTCCTTTGTCGGATTACAGCTATGAAAAAGATCCTGCTTATACTTTGTATCGGATTTGCGATCTATTCCTTAGCTGTATATAAATACGGAAGCACCACGAAAAGCAGTCCCACACCAGCTATCACGAAAGGATGGAATATATGGCAGGAAAAGAATTGTCAAAGCTGTCATCAACTTTACGGGTTAGGTGGCTATATGGGCCCTGACCTTACCAATGTTGCTTCAGAAAAAGGCACCGCCTACATGAAGGGAATCATTAAATCAGGCACTACAAGAATGCCTGACTTTCATTTAAAAGAACAGGAGATCAAAGATGTAATTGCTTTCCTTTCCTGGGTAGATCAATCAGGCTCGTCAAAGGTGAGTGATACTTCGGTACACTGGACAGGCACCTATACAATCGAAGCACCATGAGCAAAACGCAAAAAATATTTATCGGCTTTTCGCTTGTAATGCTTTTAACGACGTTGTTCTTTGGAATGGTATCCTCGTTTGCCTTCCTCTATCCTGAATTGTACAATAAGTTTTTGCCATTCTATCAATTACGGCCAATGCATGTTTCAGCTGCCCTGTTCTGGATCATCAGCGGAGCCGTCGCATGCATTTTATCCCTAAGTAAAGACACCTTTAAATCGAGGGAGACTGGCACGAGCAAGGCCTTTATCGTTGTCTGGATCGCAAGTATCATCACCGTCTTTATCTTTTATAGTTTCAGAAAGTTTGGAGGAAGAGAATACTGGGAGTTTCCGCCGGTCCTGTGTATTCCCATACTCGCCGCATGGTTGCTGTTAATGCTCTCCTACTTCAAACAATGGCAGAAAAGAGAGCGAAAGACGCCGCTCTATGTCTGGATGTGGACAACAGGTATTGTGTTTTTTCTGTTCACTTTCGTAGAGCAGAACCTGTATCAGATCCCGTGGTTCAGAGAGACCTTTTTACGGGAACTAACAGTGCAGTGGAAGAGCAATGGTGCGATGGTTGGCGCGTGGAATCAGATGATCTACGGCAGCTCATTGCTACTAATGGTAAAGATCAGCGGCGATCAGCAGATAGCCCGAAGCAGAAAAGCCTTCTTCTTCTACTTTCTCGGTCTCACCAATCTGATGTTCAACTGGGGACACCATATTTACAACGTACCTACTGCCTCATGGATTAGAGGCGTTTCCTATGGTATCAGCATGACTGAATGGCTGTTCTTCATTAATATCATTCATGGCTTTAGAACCAGGCTTTCTGAGCAAAACAAATTCCGTCATCTGCTCACCTACCGTTTCCTCACGGCCTCCGAATACTGGGTATTTGCCAACCTTTGCCTGGCACTTATGATGAGCATCCCAGCTATTAACAGGTACACGCACGGCACACATATTACAGTGGCACATGCTATGGGAACTACCATAGGCATCAATACAATGATACTGCTTGCTACTATTGGATATATTTTAAAGATAGACGAAGCAACATCCAGACAAAAGGAGTACATAAGAAAGGGAACATCTATTGCGAATCTCAGCCTGATACTGTTCTGGCTTTCCCTGATCGTAGCAGGCATACTGAAAGGGTACAGAACTGTGGCGCTACAGATAAATAACTTTCAGGAAATGATGGCACCTGTGATGAAAGTACTCCATGTATTTTCCTTTGCCGGTGTTTTTCTGTTAATAGGACTGGGAATGGTTGCACTTCAGTTTTTAAAAATATTGCTGCAAAACGAAGGGCCAGAACAGCCACCACTATTGAATTGGCAGTCTATAAAAGCGGAAGCTAAACAGAAGATCGAAGAGAAGAAAACCACTTCAATATGAAAAACCGGTCGTGAATAGCTGCGGACTTGCAACAATGACCGGAACAACAGGACGCTAAAATGGATACAGAAAAGAAACCGATAAAAAGAGGCAAGGAACTAGTCGCACTTTCTCGCGATCACCACGAAGGGCTACTTTTGTGCTGGAAGATAAGAACCGGATTGAAGCTCGAAACAGAACCCGAACGAATCATAAATTATGTTCTTCACTCCTTTGACCATCATCTAAAGGATCACTTTACACAGGAAGAGTCCATTGTATTCCGTTTACTGAATGAAAATGATAAGCAAAGAACCAGGGCCTTTGCAGAACACCAGCGCATCTATGAAATGATAGAACAGATGTCGGCAAATAAAGATTTGGCACTGCTACTACCAGCTTTTGCAGACTTCCTGGACGCACATATCCGTTTTGAAGAGCGAGACCTCTTTCCATATATAGAACAACAGGCAGACCTTGAAGCGCTGGCAGAGGCCGGAAGAAGAATTGATGAATGGGAACAACAAAAAGACCAACTACAATGGGAAGATGAGTTTTGGGTGAAAAGGAAATAGTCGCTTAATAAATCAGGAACTTTGCGAAGTTTTCAGAATGCCTTGTGATTTTTTTTGACATAATAGAAGATAAAAACATCCTTAAATAAGCTATATAGTATGAAAAGTTTAGAAAGATGGATCGGAATTGCATTGATCAATCTTGCCATTGTTGCGTTGCTCGGTTTCACCCTTCGTTGTAAAATGCTGTTCTCTATTCCCTTTATCAACTTCAAATATCTTTTGCATGCACACTCTCATTTTGCGTTTGGTGGATGGGTAACTGTCGCGCTTCTTGCCTTAATGACGTTTCAGATACTTCCGCGACAGATGAACAGGAGACCCGTTTACAAATGGCTGCTTACCGGCACTCTTCTTACTTCCTATGGCATGTTGTTAAGTTTCCCTTTCGAAGGTTATGCCACAGCTTCCATAATATGTTCCACGCTGTTCATTTTCGTGGCCTATGCTTTCGCTTTTGTCTTTACGAGGGATGTTTTAAAGACAGAGGCTACAAAGTCAGTCAAGCTGCTTTCCATTGCTGCGGTGTTGTACGCGGCACTTTCGTCTGTAGGGCCGTTCACGCTGGCATATCTAATGGCTTCCAAATCTTCAGAAAGCTATCTGGCCAAGGATGCGATCTACACTTATCTGCACTTGCAGTACAATGGCTTTTTCACACTTGCTGTTTTCGCGTTGCTTCTCCACTATCTTAAGCAGGAAAACAAACATACATGGCGCTTCTCTCTATTGCTCAACGCCTCCATCATTCCTTCCATGTTTATTTCCTATCTCTGGCATTATGATGCCGGTATTGTGTGGCTCATTGCAGCGATCGGCTGTTTGCTGATTCTTTCAAGCCTGGTCGTATTCTTTCCGATGCTTCGCAGTTTACAGCCTTTCTTCGGCAACCTCCAAAAGAGTGTTCGCACCATTGGTGCTATTTCTATGCTCGCTTTTATTCTGAAACTTTTCTTTCAGGTGCTCACTATTATACCTGCTTTAAGTGCCATGGTTTTCACCAACCGACCTATTATTATTGGTTTTCTTCACCTGGTGTTGCTCGGCTTCGTGTCCTTATACCTGCTTGCGCATTTTATTCAAACGAATTTGCTGGCCTTTAGAGGAATGATTCCCTTTGCTATTACCGTTTTTATCATTGGCGTCATCGTCAATGAGCTCATTCTTTTCGTGCAGGGACTTGGTGTAATGCTAATGATGAGCAGTGGTATTGTAAACTGGCTTTTGCTAGGCGCGGCAGTGTTGTTGCTGTTCGGCGCAGCAATGACCGCAGTATTTCAATGGAGGCTGAGCCGTGCTTTTCAGACAAATCATTTCAGGGTATTCAAACAATTTTCTCAATCATAAAAATACAACAATGGATAACGTGCGTATTGATGTTACAATACTGGAGCCGAAGCTGAAACATGCTACTATATTCGAAGCTTTTGACGATCTTAGAGAAGAAGGCACAGTGCTGATCCATAACGACCATGATCCGAAACCCCTTTATTACCAGCTTTTAGCAGAAAAAGGCAACTGCTTCTCCTGGACCTACCTTCTCAATGGTCCGGCCATATGGGAAATAGAAATAAGAAAGCATGCACACAGAGGCGACACGATAGGAGAGATCGCAGCGAAAGACAACCGGAAAGCAGAAGTGCTAAAGAGACTTGGCATTGACTTTTCAAGAAGCGGGAAAAGATCGTTGGAGGATGCGTGTCGTGAAAGAGACCTGAACATTGAACAGGTAAAAAGGGAATTGCAAACTGCGGAGTATGCGGAGGCAGGGTCGCAGCCTGATTTTAATACGTTCACGCTTTCCTTTCTTACAGATTATATAGTTAATGTGCACCATAGCTATGTGAATAAGAACCTACCGATGATCGAGGATCTTGCGGAGAAGGTTGCGGACCACCATGGTGCAGCGAACCCGGCTTTTGCAGAGGTGTATAAGAAGGTGACCACATTGCGTTGCGAGCTGATGACGCACATCAAGAAAGAAGAGCAGATCCTCTTCCCCACTATCAAGCTTCTTGAGGACGGCGGCACTATGAAGATAGGGTTCGACAGCATCAAGGATCCGATATTTGTGATGGAGAGTGATCATGAAGTGCTGGGTGAACTGATAAGGGAAATACGGACTTTGACGGCCGACTATAGCGTGCCTGAAGACGGATGCAACAGCGTAAGGATGCTGTTTCATAAGCTGGAGGAATTTGAAGCCGATCTGCTTCAGCATTTCCACCTCGAGAACAACATTCTTTTTCCTAAGGCAATTGCATTGGAGAAATAACTACCTGACAAACAATAAAGGCGCCGAAAACAAAGTTCGGCGCCTTTTTTATTATTGCACTATGAAACGATTATCTATACTATCCCCAGGCTATTGAAAACGTTCTGCACAATTCTATCGCACCTGGTAAGGTAGAAATGAAAGACAAGATCGTTCTTATAATAGCTGTTCAGCTTTTCCTGCAGCATGCTCTTGGCTCTGTTCAGCCGCACTTTCACATTACTTTCGCTTAGCGCCAGCGCTTCTACTGTTTCGGCCACACTCATGTCCTCTATCTCCCGCATCACAAATACAGTTCTGTATTTTTCAGGAATATTAAGCAATGCCTCCTCCAGCGCCTGTGCCAGTTCTTTGTTCAGAACTACACTTACTGGTGTTGGAGAAGATATGTTTTTATAACTACTTGTGCTCAGTTCGTCATCAATATCTGTGACCATAACCCGATGTTTCTTTTTCAGATGAGAGAGGCATTCATTGACCAAAATCCTTACGAGCCAGGTGGAGAAACTGGATCGCCACTCAAACTTTCCCAGATGCTCGTAAGCTCTTATATAGGCGCATTGCATTAAATCTTCTATTTCACTGTCTTCTGTCACAATGGAACGCGCTATTCTATACAACCGCTGATTATACTTCCGTATCAGCAATTCAAATAGTCTTTTCTCGCCTGAAAGAATTCTTTCAACTACTTCTTTGTCAGAAAGTTCCTGTTGAACACTTTCAACGTCCTGTGTTTCCATACCGGTATATTTTGTGTTAGATGATTCTGAACGATTTAAGTTACAAAACCTACTGTAATTTTTTTGTAACCTTTTCCGCTGTCGTTCATCTAATCTATAAAAGAATAAATATGTTGTACACAATTATTGCCTTGTTTGCTTTGGCAGCCATTTTAGGCCTCATACTGATCTCCTATGTGCTGAAAGGAAAAGAAACGCCAAAAGGAGTGATGATCGTTCACGGACTTTTTGCGGCAGTAGCACTCGTTCTGTTGCTTAGCTATGTGTTTGGCGATAAACCGGGACCTATGGAAAGCGCTGTGCTCTTTGTGATTGCTGCACTTGGAGGATTTATCATGATGGCCAGAGATGTTACAGGAAAGACCATCCCAAAATGGCTTGCCGTTGTACACGGTCTGCTGGCTGTTGGCGGATTCATCCTATTGCTCGTGTTCGCGTTCAATGGCAACTCATAGCAGGTGATTGAGCAAAATAGATAGGGGTTTACAGGTGCAATCACCATCTTGCGCCTTTTTTGCTA
>DATJDP010000167.1:0-20188 GCA_035497355.1 Flavipsychrobacter sp. | reverse complement strand
TACTAGCATTTCCAGACTAAAAATATCGTTGCAGTCTGTATAGAGAATTTAAAAACGATTTGTACATTAGCCTGTAAACCATTCCTTTAAACTTTTTCTCATGAACCGACTCTCCGTTCTATCAGTCGTTATTATCCTGTTTATGGCAAGCGTTGCCAATGCACAACAGGGAAAGATTCGCCCTCCGAAGGACACCACCGCAAAAGCCAGGATCGAAAAGCCATCTGTTTACCTCGGGTTGGGCTTTGGGCTGGACTATGGTGGGATAGGGGTTAAATTAGAATATCTCCCAATCAAGTATCTCGGAGTGTTTGCTGGTGCAGGAACAAACTTTGTTGACCTCGGTTATAATGCAGGCCTGAATATAAAGTTTACTCCAAATGAAAATGCCACGTTTGTTTTATCGTGCATGTATGGCTACAATGGCATTCTTATAATCAAAGACGGCTACACTGGCGAAATAGCAAGCAGAAAGGTATATTACGGCTTCACCGGAGGTGGTGGCGTTGAAGGGAGCGTAGGTAGACACCGTCATAATAAATACAGCGTTATGATCTTCTATCCTTTCAGAGATGAATTTAAAAGAGACGCTGACAAAGCGAATGCCACTTATTTGCCACTGACCATAAGCTTCGGCTTTAGCTTTGGAATGGACTGAATGAAAGAAACCACTTTATCATAAGTGGTTTCGCGCTATTGAGTAATCTGGCAGATCCTCCGCTCATACATCAGCTTCTGCCATCTGCGGACTTAACGAGTTTAAAAGAAGAGCTTTAAACAAATGTTCGATAGGAGCATTCCTGGATTTGTGAATGAAAAGCGTTTGCAATCGGCCAGAACAGCAATATATTTAGCAGAAAAGACGATTAGCAAAATAGCATACGAACTGGGCTTTTCCCATCCGCAGCATTTTCACCGCGCGTTCAAGAAACGCTTTGGCCAAACTCCGAAAAGCTTGATCAAAAACTGAGATTTGATTACTGCTATACTAGTCTTAAAAGCAAATTACCATCTATCCCTAAAACCTGATTGAGTGCCTTTAAAAATGAAATGGTAGGTTTTCTTTTGCTGTGCATAATTTCGGAAAGTTGAGTGTCTGTGGTGTTTAGCATTTTTGCAAGTTCCTTTTGCTTTAGCTTCTTTTCAAACATTTTTAACTCTAGCAAGCCTTGGAGGGTTTCCGGTATAGGGATATGAAAATGTGCATCTTCATAAGCCTTTACAATAGCAGTAACGGCTGTTAATTCTTTTTGCTCTTTGGCGGTCAGGTGTTCAAACCCACCTTTTTTTGTTACAATATTCAGCAACCTTTCCATTTTGGTTTCCGCTTCCTGAAATTCTGTTTTTGTTATTGTGGTTCGCATCTCTAAATGTTTTTGCAATCAATAGCATCATACTGTTTGTGAGTACCTACAAATTTGTGTACAATGTTCTTTTGCTGAAATGTATCATAGCAACTATTCTATACTTATTGCCACCTACATTGAAAACGTACCGATCATTGCCAATTCCATCTACGCTGTTAAACGTTTGCTTCATCTCATGGTAATTGCTCCAATCGCTCAGCTCCGTTTTATGATACCAGTCCAGCATGGCTTCCCTTGCTTTTGGCTCGGCATCGTAAAACGCTATTATCTTTCGCTTGGTTATTATTACCCACTCCTTACAAAGTTATGGAAATTCGCAAAATCAAAATTTATTTTACATTTTGGAAATAGGGGTGCCAGAAAAGAAAAAGCTCTGTAAATCATTATTTACAGAGCTCAGCAGGTGCCCAGAACAGGAATCGAACCTGCACTCCCTTGCGAAAACCAGATTTTGAGTCTAGCGCGTCTACCAATTCCGCCATCTGGGCATTCAATGTGTTTAATTGAATCGGGTGGCAAATTTATTCTTTTCTTTCAGATTGCAAAAATGAAATTGAGCTTCTTTAATGTAAACAACATTACTCTTCCGGCTGTGCCGATTTCATTCTTTCCTGAATGCGCAAAAGATATTTCTTACGGAAATAACAGTCTTTGATCTGCAGCAATAGCTCACGGCTTTCATTGCCATTGTCAAATCTCCCGGTAACGGTGTCTATTTCACGGCTTATTTCCTCATGCTGTTTTTGCCAATTGCCCACTGCCAACTGCCGGTTATGTTCTGTTGGCTCCATTTCATACTCGCTCAGCGCCTCATTCAGGTCCATCATCTCCATCAGAAATTCCGCAGGCAGGCTGTATTTTTCCTCGTCCTCAATTACTGCATTTATCTTCAGGATATAGTTGATGGTAGCATCTTCACTTTTAAGGATCTTATATCCGTCATTCACCATTGCAGACATTTTTAGCGCTTCGTCCATCGCTTCTGCTCCTGCCTGCGCAAAACGGTCGGGGTGAAACTGGCGGCTTAGCTCATAGAATTTCTTTTTCACTAAGCTCTGATCAGGATGAAAACTCACCGGCAATCCGTACAACTCAAAATAGTTAACCATGAGCACAAAATTGAGCACATTATCTTTGCGCTCAAAATTTAATAGGTACATGGTTCACATCGGTTTGATACGAGAAGACAAAACACCTCCTGATACAAGAGTAGCACTGACACCTGAGCAATGCGTGGCAGTGCAAAAGGAATATGGTGTAAAAATTCTTGTTGAGCCTTCTCCAAACCGTTGCTTTAAAGACGAAGACTACCGGAATGCCGGTCTTGAGCTGACAACTGATATGTCTTCCTGCGATATCCTCCTTGGTATTAAAGAAGTACCTATTGACAAACTGATACCAGGGAAAACATACTTCTTTTTCTCTCACACAAAGAAGAAGCAGCCCTACAATAAAAAGCTGATGCAGGCAATGATTCAAAAAGAGATCCGACTGATCGATTACGAATGCCTTACCCATGCAGATGGACAGCGAATTTTGGGCTTTGGCTTTTTTGCAGGGGCAGTTGGTGCACACAATGGTCTCCTTACCTATGGCAAGAAGTACGGCAAATTTGAATTGAAGCCTGCAAAGGATTGTACCGGCTTTGACGAGATGGTTGAGCAATATCGGAACATCTATCTTCCTAATATTAAGATTGCGATTACGGGTTCGGGGAAGGTTGCTTCCGGCATTGTTGAGATCATGGACCATTTTGATGTGGAATATGTAGAACCGGAAGACTTTTTAGAGAAGACATTTGATTATGCCGTTTATACCCATTTGAAGGGACATACCCTTTATGTGCGCAAAGACAACGGTACTTACCACCGCGATGACTTCCATCAATTTCCCCAGGATTATCAATGCCTGTTTAAACGCTATTTGTCAGTGACCGATGTTTTGATGAATGGCATCTACTGGGACAAGAACATACCAAGACTTTTTGAAAAGGAGGACGTAAAACTGCCTTCTTATAAAATGAACGTGATTGCAGACATTACTTGTGATATTGACGGCTCCGTGCCCGTAAACATTGGCGCCAGCACAATTGCCAATCCGGTTTATGGCATTGACAAGAAAACATTGGAGGAGGTAGCGCCTTTTCAAAGCACTAATGAAGTGATAGACGTGATGGCAGTAGATAATCTGCCTAATGAGCTGCCAAAAGATGCGTCAAGACATTTCGGCCAGCACCTTGAGAAGTTTGTATTGAGTGAGCTCCTTAAAGATGGGCAAAGCGATATCATAGCGCGAGCGACCATTTGTAGTGGTGGTAAGCTTACTTCTTATTATGAATATTTGAGCGATTATGCCTATTGAGCTTCTTTGCCCCGAAAGGAGTAGACTCCGCTCACCAGGCAAATACTTCAGGGACCATGGGATGCAACACAAAAGCCATAAGGGTTAAGAGGGAACCCTCTTGTTTTAAGATCGGGAGCTTTGTAGCCGCTTCAGGTCTGAAAAGCTCTGCCTTTTTGGCTTGTTCTATCGGTGCATTTGCTGGTAAAGGGAAAATTCCGTGAATGGCTGACTGCTTTTTTGCTCTGTCCTTATAGCGAGGGCATTGCTATTTGCCAAGAATGTCCTTAACAGCCGACTTGATGTCATTGAACTGAAACGAGAAGCCAGCCTGTTGAATTTTGTCAGCGCTTACGGTGCAGCTTTTCAATACCTCTTTAGCTACCTCACCCAGTCCGGCTTTTAAGAATATACCGGGTACAGGTATGGGTATCTTAATTCCGCCCTTTCCCTTTGCGATAGTATCCATAAGGCGCTTGTTAGAGACCGGATGAGGAGCGACGGCATTATATACGCCACGGATATTTTCATTCTCAATACACCACAGAATGATGCGGCAGAGATCAGTAATATGTATCCAGCTTATGGTTTGTAGTCCGCCTGCTATGATCGGAACCACCCCAAGGTTTTGTGGTCTGGCAAACTGAGGGAAAGCGCCGTCGTGTCTCCCCAGTACAATTCCGAACCGAAGGATGACAGTACGCATTAAAGCAGCAGCTTTTTGCGATTCGGTCTCCCATTTTTGGCAGGTGGTTGCTAAAAAATCGTTCGCCGGGTTTGTGTCCTCATGAAAGGGAGTCGCATCTTTGCGGTCTTCTCCATAATAGCCAATTGCAGAAGCTGCGATCAGGGTTTTGCACTGCGGCGCGTGTTCTTTGAGGCGTTCTATTAAAAACTGCGTTCCCAAAACACGGCTCCTTACAATCTTTTCTTTTTGGCTTGGCGTCCAGCGCTGTTCTACACTTGCTCCAGCCAGATGAATGACGGCATCCAGTTGCTTTAGATAGCTAACATCAAACTTTTTTTCAGGAGGGCTCCAGAAGGAATATTTGACATTCTCCAGACGACTGACCTTATGCATATCCCGCGTAAAGATGATGACACGGTAGTTGTGCTTTTTTAGCAGCTCTGTAAGGTGTTGCCCCACAAAGCCCGTTCCTCCTGTAATTCCTATAGTTTGCATATAAGGTTGGTGCAGCGTTTATCTACCCATAAATTTATGCCACCTCTTTTCGTAAATAAAGATAAATATCGTTGTTTTTGTTAACATATTTTTTTACTTTGAGCATGCAATAATGCATTTAAACTGCCGTTTATCTTAAAAACTAATTTTTTCATGGAAAAAACTCTACTCCAAAATTTTACTGGAAATACACAAACGGAGGCAGACGCTGCCAGTGCCATGACAAGTGCGGATGATAATAAAGCCCTAAGTGAATTGATGCAGGAAATGAAATCACATCTCGACAATGCAGCTGCTGACCTGATGCAACCGCGCCAAAAAGTTCTGGATACGCTGCTTGACAAAGTACTACACTAATTCGATCACTGTAATTTCGGGTAAGATGCCCAGACGTCCCGGATAGCCGAGGAAACCGTAGCCGCGGTTTACGTAAAGATATTGCGCACCCACCTGATAAAGTCCTGCCCATTTAGAATACATGTATTTTATCGGGCTCCATTTAATACCCGGAATTTCAATGCCGAACTGCATGCCATGTGTATGACCGCTCAAAGTGAGGTCGATGTCTTTGTACATAGGCGTTATCTGGGCATCAAAATGAGAAGGGTCGTGTGACAGCAATATTTTAAAAGGAATATTCTTCTCTGCCAAACCAGCATATGCTTTTGGCATATCCCCATACTTAGGAAAGTTAGACTTTGCACTCCAGTTTTCTACTCCCACAATCGCAATCTGGTCTGTTCCTTTCTCCAGCACCACATGTTCATTCATCATCAGTTTCCAGCCCAGTAGTCCATGTGCCTTTTTTAGCGTATCCAGATTTGCTCTTTTAGCTTCGGGAGAGGGCCACTGCACATAGTCGCCATAATCGTGATTACCCAGGGTAGAATAGACGCCCATTGGCGCTTTTACCTTTGAGAAAATATCCATGTACGGCTTTATCTCATCAGCCTTATTATTGACAAGATCGCCGGTAAAGAAAATAATATCAGGTTTTTCTTCAACTACTTTTTCGACGCCTCGCAGCACTGCTTCATGGTGATCGAAACTACCGGAGTGAATGTCGGAGATCTGGACAATCTTCAAACCACGAAAAGATTCAGGCAGGTTTTTAAATGAAAGTCTTACTCGTTTCACCTGATAGTTATAACGATTACTAATGCCATAAAGAAAGCCCGAAATAGAGACCCCTCCCATAATCAGCGCCAGTGTCTTTAAAAAAGTGGAACGGGTGATTCCATCTCCGGTAGCTACTACTGAGGTTTTTGTGGCAGGAGCGATTTTAAACAACAGCCAAAGCAACACCCTTCTTATGTCATCAATCAGCATGATGGCAAGTATGAGCAGTTTTCCTACAAAAAAGCCAATGGTGAAGGCGATATAGACATTGCGTGCCATGTGAGGCAGATGTGCCCAGTCTATTCTTCTGAATAAGAAAATGCTGCACCAGGTAAGAACCGTAACAACCAAATAGAGCGAAAAAAGTATCGTTTTCCAAGGGCTGGGTAAGGACTTTACAGAAGAACGAACAAGAATAAAACTATAAATCTCCGCTAAAATGATCAGTATAAGTATGATCAGAAATCTTGCTCTCATGTTGGGTGTGTCTGTCTAATATTTCAGAAGTTCATCTATCTGTTGTCTGATGGCAGCCTCTGTGGCAGGCTTTATCCACTCTCCACCACTGCCTATTTCCTCATTAATGCGGGATAGCGGTAGTTTGTTGTAAAGAACGTTCATTTTAAGGTAATGCAAAATGCCGGTCATATGGTCAATGCCACGCAGGTTGCCACCACGGCCGTCGGCAACGCCAACGATGGCGGCCTTTTTGTGCCACCAACATCTGCGGATGTCACTATTGTCGATCATCAGTTTCAGAATGCCAGGGAAGCTTCCGTTGTATTCAGGCATGATGAACAGGAACTTTTCGGCGGGAATGAGCATATCCTGCTCTACTTTTAGCAACTGTGGGTTACGCTCCCATACATTCAAACCTTCGAGCGATAAAAGATGAACGCTTTCTGTTTTTTCGGAAAGTATCTTTTCATATAGCTTTGCCACCCTCAGTGTCATGCTTCCTTTCCTGTTTGTGCCTGAGATAATCGTGATCATAAAACAACGGTGACAAAGGTAGGAGGTTTGTAACATAGCTTTCAGTGCTGCATCGTTGAAAATTGTGATCTGTTGATTGAATGAAATGATGTATGATGGAAAATGTGTCTGATAAAGCTGTGTACAGACCGACAGACGGCAAACAGCGTTTCCAGCTTTATTTTCCACATTCGCACACAGCAATAAAGAAAAATGGGCTGTACACATTAATTTTGTTCTATCCCTTATTGTTCACTCATTGAAAACGTTTTAAATACAAAACCATGCGATTCACCTATTACGGACAGTCCTGTTTTTTAATTGAAGTAGCCGGAAAAAAGATTCTATTCGATCCCTTTATCAGCAACAATCCGCTTGCAAAAGATATTGATATAAATAGCATTCAGGCCGATTACATCCTTGTGTCTCACGGCCATGGCGACCATGTGGCCGATCTGATGAGCATTGCCGAAAGGACAAACGCTACTATTGTTGCGGCTTATGAAATAACGGAATGGGCGGCGCAACAGGGTGCTGTAAATGTTCATCCACTCAACTTTGGAGGGAAAAAGCAATTTGATTTTGGTACGGTTCGGTTTGTGCAGGCGATGCATAGCAGTGTGTTGCCTGATGGCACTTATGGGGGCAATCCCGGAGGTTTTGTAGTGACTACGAACGAGGGAAACTTTTATTACAGCGGAGATACAAGCCTGATGATGGATATGCAACTGATTCCGCGCTATGCGAAATTAGATTTTGCTATCTTACCTGTAGGCGATAATTTCACCATGGGAGTTGAGGATGCAGTCATAGCTGCCGAATTCATCCAGTGCGGAAAGATCATCGGCGTACATTTCGATACATTTCCTTACATAAAAATTGATCATAGAGTTGCAAGGCAGCAATTCGAAAATGCCGGTCTGGAACTGATACTTCCGAACATCGGTGAAACAATAGATATATAAGCTTTAGAAAAAAGCATTATTTTAACAAAGGAGAGGTAACAAAAATGGCAAAAGTAATTGCAATAGCCAATCAAAAAGGAGGAGTGGGAAAGACAACTACAGCTATTAATCTGGCTGCAAGTCTTGCCGTTCTGGAATATAAAACACTGCTTGTGGACGGCGACCCGCAGGCGAACAGCACGACAGGCAATGGCTTTGACCTGCGCAACATACAGCTTAGTCTGTATGATTGTATGGTGAACGATACGCCGGTTTCTCAGGTTATCCTGGAAACGGAAACGCCTAATCTGTATCTGCTGCCTTCTCATCTGGACCTCGTTGGTGCGGAGATTGAACTGATCAACCATCCCAACCGGGAGCATATCATGCGCAATGCCCTGGAAGAGGTAAAAGATCAGTATGATTTTGTGATTATCGATTGTTCTCCGTCTCTTGGCCTGATTACCGTCAATGCCCTTACTGCGGCGAATAGTGTTGTGATCCCTGTGCAGTGTGAATATTTCGCTCTGGAAGGCCTTGGTAAATTACTGAACACAATTAAGATCGTGCAAACGCGCATCAACACCGCCTTGCAGATAGAGGGGATTCTGATGACGATGTACGATGGCCGCCTTCGTCTGAGCAATCAGGTGGTGGAAGAAATTAAAAACCATTTTATTGATCTTGTCTTCAATACCATCATTCACCGAAATACCCGACTCGGCGAAGCACCAAGCTTTGGCAAGCCCGCATTGATGTACGATGCTGACAGTACGGGTGCTGTTAACTATCTCAATCTGGCAAAGGAAATATTGCAAAAGAATAACCTAACTAAGATCAAGAACGAGGATAAAATATTCGAAACCGACGAGCATGGCGCAGAACAATAATAAGAAACAGGCCCTTGGTAAGGGTATTCGTGCCTTACTGAATAGCATTGATGAGGAGCTAAGCACTACCGCAGAAGGGGTGCCTGCCGTTTCTGGTCAAAGTGCCGGTACTATTGCACGCATACCTGTTGAGCAGATAGAAGTAAACCCTAAACAGCCACGTCGCGATTTTGATGAACAAGCTTTAAAGGAGCTGGCGGAAAGCATCAGGCTTCATGATATTATACAGCCGGTAACGGTAGTAAAGGTGGGACAGAACAGGTTTCAGCTTATTTCCGGTGAGCGCCGCTGGCGAGCATCGAAAATGGCAGGCCTTAGAGATATCCCTGCGTATATTCGTACTGCTGATGATCAGGAATTGCTGGAGCTTGCCTTGCTCGAAAACTTACAACGTGAAGACCTTAATGCGATAGAAATCGGACTAAGCTATAAGCGATTGATGGAGGAATGCGACCTTACACAGGAGCAGGTTGCAGAGCGCATGAAAAAGGACCGCAGCACGGTTACTAACTACATTCGTCTTTTAAAACTGCCACCGGATATCCAAAAGGCGGTACGGGATGGTGACTTAAGCATGGGGCATGCCCGGGCTATTATCGGTCTGGACATGATAGACCAGCAGCTTTATGTTTTCCGGGAAGTGAAAGAAAAAGGCCTTTCTGTAAGGCAGGTAGAAGCACTGGTGAAAGACATGCTTGCGGAGGAAAGGCCGGATGTAGCCAGAGGAAAATCAGACAAAGGCAACGGCCTGCCACCGGCATACAAGCGCATTGAAGACAATATGGCATCTCATTTCTCTACCAAAGTAAAACTGGACAGAAAGAAGAATGGTAAGGGTGCTATAATGATCGAGTTTTATAATGACAGCGATCTGGAGAGGATTATGGAGAAGATGAATTTGTGATTCGTACAGGGTCAAGAGGAACAGAGCAAAGCTTAATTGCTGCTGATTTTTAGGGAGTTAGGATGGTTGAATGCCTTAGTGTCTTTCTTGAATAGTCTGTTTCCTACAGAAAGGGAATGTGCAGCAATGGCAAAACCAGTCTTCCTTTTCCCAAAACCAGTCTTCCTTTTCGTATATCTAATGTTCCTTTTCCCGTAACCAGTCTTCCTTTTTCCAAAACCAGTCTTCCTTTTCGTATATCTAATGTTCCTCTTTCCAGAACCAATGTTCCTTTTCCCGTAACCAGTCTTCCTTTTTCCAAAACCAGTCTTCCTTTTCGTATATCTAATGTTCCTCTTTCCAGAACCAATGTTCCTTTTCCCGTAAACAGTCTTCCTTTTTCCAAAACCAGTCTTCCTTTTCGTATATCTAATGTTCCTCTTTTCAGAACCAATGTTCCTTTTTCCGTAACCAGTCTTCCTTTTTCCGTAACCATTCGTCCTTTTGCCGTAACTAATGTTCCTTTCCCGGAAACCAATGTCCCTTTTGCCAAAACCAGTCTTCTTTTTGCCGAAACCAATGTCCCTTTTTCCAAAACGAATAGCTGATTTTGATAAAATATAACCGGCATTCCAAAATCCAATGGCCAGGAAGTGGGATTATAAGGCCATTCCTCAATCCGTTTAGCCGGTTGTAATGGTTTAAAAAGAGTTTATGGCAGTTCTCCCATGCCCGCGTTAGTCGCCGCCCACTGTATTTATAAAAAGCTAAGGCTGCACGTATATTGTGCAGCCTCAACTTATGGAAGTTCTTTTTGTTTATTGAGCACTATCATCTCCTGCCTTCTGGAACTTGTCGAAATCGAACAGAAGAGAGAAGCGATAGGTATTTGATAAAGGATTACGATTGATACCGCTGCCTGAAGGTATCAGATAAGCGCCATTCAGAGTGAAAACGTTCAAACGAACGCCAATACCCACGGTCATATATTTACGGTCTCCTTTAGTTTTATCCTCATAAAAGTAGCCTGCACGAACTGCAAACTGGTTTTGGTACCAGTACTCTGCGCCAAGAGAAATCTGAAACTCTCTTAGTTCTTCACCGAAGCCGCCCGGCGCATCGCCAAAAGAGCCAAGCATACCAGAGATTAGCGATTTTTCAGGATAGTATTGTCCTGCGCCAGGGTCGTCCGGCAGTGAGTCCTGAGGAGTAGGAACCAGCAGCTTATTTACATCAAGGCCGATAGTTACCTTATTATATTCATCCAGCGACTTGGTATATGCCACACCCAGTCCAAGATTGATAGGAATAAAATCCTTGCGGGTAGCAGTGTAAGAGATTTTAGAACCAACATTACTCAAAACAGCACCGAAGCTGAAGTTGTTGGATTGGAATTCATCTATCTCTTTGTTCTTTGTATAAAAAACGCCAAGGTCTGCGGCAAATGCATTTCCCGGTTTGATATCAGACTGTGCATTGCTATAGCCAACTGCCAATGCTGAGTGAATATATCGCAGACTTATACCAACAGAAAGATAGTCTGAAAGCTTACGTGCATAGCCAAGATCCAAAGAATACTCTCTTGGTTGGCCACTTCCGAGCGGTTGGCCCAGATCATCTGTGAAATTGATATCACCAAGCGAAAAGTAACGAAGGGATGCACTGACAGACTGGTTATTGTCTTGTCCAAATTTTGCATATCCTGCAAGATAGATCAGAGAAATATCCGGAACCAGATCCTTAAGCCAGGGGGTGTAGGTAAGAGATACACCGAACTTCTTTTGCGAAAAGGGAAGTTTAGCTAAGTTCCAGTACTGCGCATTTGCATCAGGAGAAATAGCAATACCTATATCGCCCATGGCACCAGAGCGCGCATCCGGAGATATTCTTAGAAAAGGAACTGCAGTAGTAATAGTGTTAACACTACCGTTTATGTTCTTTTGCGCTAATGTTTCGTTTGTGAGCCCGGAAAGTATGCTTAATCCAATGATAAGAGCAAAACGTTTTGCCATTCTGTGAGACATTTATTTTAAGATTGCAAATGTATTTTTAATAAGTTTGGTATGCAAACATAGCATCTATTGCTAAAAGTTGGCGTTGGTAATACAAACAATTGGATTAACGGATCAATACGAGTTTTTGGTATGCAGTTGCTTCAATTCCTTTTTCCGTAGCAAGGCTTAATTTATAAACATACACTCCCGCTGGAAGTTTTGCACCGTTATTATCTGTCGCATCCCAGGTTATTTCATTGCTTCTGCTACCATCGGGAGTAAAGTTTTCGTTGATGGTTCGTACAAGACGGCCTGCGGTGCTGTAGATATTGATCTGAACTTTCAGGTTTTCTGCCGGGTGGTTATGCTCAAATACAAAATGAGTTTTATCGCTGAAAGGGTTAGGGTAGTTCATCAGGTTCTGGATTCTAACCACCCCGCCGTTCACAACTTCAAAATGTACCACCCCTTCTCCGGAATTATTAAACATATCCCACGCTTTTACCCGCAGCGTATGTTTTCCTTCACTTAAGCCTGCAACGGGGAAATAAACAAAACCGCGCTTATAGTCATTAGGAGCCGTTTCATAATAGTCATTCAGAATGTAAGGATTGCCGATATTATCATCCAGCACGGCAGTAAGGTCGTGACCAATACTGTTTCCCGATACATTAATGCCTGTTTTATCAGAAAGCTGAACATATAGCAAAGTGTTGGAGCCAGTAATGCCACCATCTTTAAAAAGGCTGTCATTCATAAACGGCTTTACTCCGGGGCCGTCATTATCGTCAATTACTATGTCTGAAAAGCCGCCAATAGTAAGCGTACTATCTGCGCCGGCTGCGTCGGTAATGCCGTTTTCAGCGTAGTAGCTAATCTTGCCTTTGCCGAAGTCGTAATTCAGGTCCTTTGGAGTGATAAACGTAATGGAAAATTTGCCATTAGTTACCGTAGCTTTCCCCTTGTAAATGATGTTGTTTTGAACATTGAACGTTCTCGAAGGTCCGATGATCGTTGCAACAACTTTGGGCTTATCGTATATAGTAACATAGACCTGCCCGTTAAAATCATTAAGGATTTGTCCGGTAGTGCTTTTAACGGCTCCGTTAATGCGGTATAACCCCGTTGCTTTCATCGTATCGACCGGCTGTAGGGTATTCCCGTCAGTTATTGATTCGGTTGTGATATTGTATTTAGGAAATGCCGGTGCCAGAGCAGGGTCGCCTAAAAGAACGAATTTTCTAAAATTGTCTTTGTTGCCTGATGTCACATAACTGGCATTTTTCCCATAGCGGAAAGCATCACCAAATGTTGGCCATTTGCCGTCGTACTGTTGGAAGAAAGAATTTAGAAAATCTACGTTCATAGTTTGATTTTGCCCCTGATATACAAGCTGTGTAGTAGTGAGCAGGGCAATAGCGCCCCCATCCGGTTTTATCATTAATAATTCGCCGGCAGATGCTGTAGCGGGATCATCATACTTGCTAAATGTGCACGTGGCCGTTACCATAATGGGGAGCTTATCCTTATTCTGCCAGGAGTTAAAGTCATCCTGTGTCAAAATACGTTTGTCTGAGAGCGTCGTTGGGCTTCCATGTCCATTGTAGTTCATCAGGAAAGTGCCCTTATAAACCTGGTCATTAATCGCTTTGTTGGCCTCCGGTGCGCGCAAGCCTCCCGGGGTTGAGACGAACGGTATAGCGGTAAGATAGACTTTCGTCTCATTGTAAAGATTAGAATGGTTGTTGATGACTGAAGCCATAAGTTCACCATCTTCGAAATGTGCTATTTCCCCGGTTCTCCAGTCCGTCATGATAGTTGTAGAAAGGCGCCATGGGCCAAGAGAGGCAGGACTAGCGTAATTCATAATCTTATCCACTACTTTGTTTGCCCCTTCTTTATCGTCGATAGGTATTCTACCTACGCTGATATCCATGGTATTAGCGATATTGTCGTTTTGAATGTCTTCATTGTCGTCAAGGAAAGAGAAAAAATCGTCGGAACAATAGCCGGATATAATACTCTCAGACTCCGGCGTTTCCCATGTAGGGACGAAGTTCGTATTGTTAGCAGTTCGTTCTTTATAGTCGTAAGAGGCATCGCCGAGGAATAACAGATACTTAGGCATCTGACTGCTGTCATTTCCTGCCCGCTCATAAAACATCCTCATCAGATTTCTAATTGCTGCAATGTCTTGTGAGCCGGAGCCAAATTCGTTATATACCTGATTTGTGGTAGCAACCAGTACCCGCATATCGTCATTTTGACGGTGAAAGTCGGCGAGTTTATTTGCCGCATCCACAAAATCGGGGTGGGTAATAATCACAAAATCGACCTGAGGTGAGCCATGAAGGTTTTGGTTATCTGTTTTTTCGACAAACTGAGGGGCTAAATAGCTGCTGCCATCAAAAGCTATATAATCATGCAGCATAGAAGCGTCCCGGTTGAAGGTGTAGGTATTGCCAGACAGGCTGCCGTTGATGCGAACCGGATGTAGTGGGTCGGTAACATCCCAAACAGTGGTATTGCCATTAGCATTTTGCAATTGGAATGCCGCAATATTTCCTGTGCCCACGCTACGCCAGTCCTTGAAATCTAAAAAGCCATTGCCAAAACTTAAACTCCTGCGCACAATGAGTTCAATATAATCGAGGAAGCCTCTTGCAGTGGATTCTCCCGGGGCATACGTTATTTGAACGTCTGCTTTATTACCATTTATGGGAGCTTTAAAAACTGCAGTGGTAGGACGTACCGCATAGTCTTCATCGCCTCCACTAGTTGCAACGTTAGTAGAAGCTACAGGCTGACCATTAAGCTTAATGGTAAAAAGGTTATTATTTGCACCGCTTTTAGATCCCAGTCTAATTCTGAACGCTGCGGAATCGGCGCCTGGTATATCGAAGCTGAAAGTGCGGGACGACTGTCTTCCCGGGTCAATACCAAAGTCCTCTCCAAACCAATTCTTCCCAAATCTGCCGACATTAAGGATATCTTTTTCATAAACAAGGCAATCGTCAAACTTTGTGACCGTCACATTGCTATTAGGAGCGCTTTGCTCTGTAGTAACCCGTTCTCCTGACCCCTGGTCGAAGTTGATGAAGTAATAGCTTGTGTCTTCGTAAATATTATTAAGATGATAGAACGTCTTATTAAGGCTGTCTTTTGCCCAGCCTAGTGGTCCATTTGCATAAAACAGAACGTAGTCTCCCTGGTCTAGCTTATGGTCACCTCCGTCGGAAATGGAGATAGCATTTTCCACCAGATCATCCGGAACGGGAACAGCATTGCTTTCTGGTAAGATCACCCCTCCATTTCCATAAATACGTATGTTGCGTGTATCTATAGAAGAAGGATCAACACCTATTTTACTTTTAATAAAATCGTAGTCTATTTTATAAACGCCTTTTTTGTCAACGGCGATCTTGTACCAATTGCCATTTGCAAGTACACTGTTTGCATTTGTTGTTTTTGCGGCTGGCTTAGGTTTGCTCGTGGATGCCGCTTCCTGAATACTAAGGGAAAAACTGGTTAACTGCTGCAGACCGTTAGACTGTTCGTTTTTAGAAAATGCAGGAATCCGAATAAAAGCAAAAGGTCGTTTGCGTTCTAATCCCAAAATGACATCCACATCTTCCGAAGGTTTTGCAACGGTATTAGCTGGTAAAGCGTTTACTTCTTTATATAAAGGAGAAAGTACCTTAATTGTAGGCTTTTCGTAGTTTTCCAGCCAGATCTTCTTTACAATAAAACCCTCCTGAATGTAGTTGTCATCAACAGTAAACTGCTGAATTGACGCCTGGGCGAAAGTTGAAAAAATCCCTGAAAAAAATAGCGATAAAATAGTAGTTAGTTTTTTCATTCTCGTTAACTTACAGCTTATTCCTGCACGTTTACCAAAAATACGTAATTCCATCCTTTCACGGCTTGCAGGGCCACTGTCTATTAGAAAAACGAAAAACATAACAGAATATTATGAGATGACCATTAAAAAAAGTTTTACCGAAATTTTGTTTCTATTAAGTTGAATGCTTGACATTTTGAAAAGAATGCTCTAACATTGTAACGCTTTTTAACTATTTCAATCAATCGTAGCTAATATTTTTCTCTGATTATGAAAAGAACTCTCATTGGCGTGAGCATGCTGTGTATCGGAGCAGCAACTTTTTTGACAGCCTGCTCGAACAATAAATCCACTGGTGTCTCAAGGGCAACAGGCTGGGATTATAATGACCCACGCCTGGGTGGATATGATGTGCCCAATTACCCTGGTCAGCAAACAGGTCCCGGTCTAACCTTTGTAGAAGGTGGGCGTTTCCTGATGGGCCAGACAGAAGAAGATCTCACCGTAGAACGTGACAATCTGCCGCATACCGTATCTGTTTCTTCATTTTATATGGATGAGACAGAAGTGGCAAACGTTCAATATCGTGAATATGTTTACTGGCTTCAGCGCGCTTACGGTTCGGATTATCCGGATGTAGTGTCAAAAGCTTTGCCGGACAGTACTGCATGGCGTAGAGCGCTGTCGTACAATGAGCCTTTGGTTCAGTACTATTTCCGCCACGCGGCTTACAATTATTATCCTGTAGTCGGTGTTAACTGGTATCAGGCTAATGAGTATGCTAAATGGCGTAGCGATCGTGTTAATGAGTACATCCTCATTAAGAACGGTTTGCTGAAGAAGAATCCAAACCAGGTGAACGAAGATGTATTCACTACAGAAGCCTATGTGAGCGGTCAGTACGAAGGTGCTGCAGGTGCAAAAAAGAAACGTGATCTTGACCCTCAGGGCGCAGGACGTCGTAATATTAACTATGCAGATGGATATCTGTTACCAAACTACCGTCTCCCAACAGAAGCTGAATGGGAATATGCTGCTCTCGGTCTGGTAGGTAACAATCCTGAGCCTGAAACAAAACGTCGTCGCGGTGAAGAAGTAATCACTGATCGTAACGTTTATCCATGGGGTCCGAAGGAAGGAGTACGTTCAGGTTTGCGTAATGCGCAGCAAGGCGAATTCATGGGTAACTTCAAGCGCGGCCGTGGTGATGCCATGGGTGTAGCTGGTGGGTTAAATGATAACGCAGATATTCCTGCTCCGGTATTTTCTTATAAGCCAAACGCATTTGGTCTTTATAATATGGCGGGTAACGTGAGTGAGTGGGTGCTTGATACTTATCGTCCGCTTACTTATCAGGATGCAAATGATTTCCGCCCATTCCGCGGTAATGTATATGACACTTACAAGCGTATTGCTGAAGATAATTCTCTGGAAGAAAAAGATAGCCTTGGTCATATCCCTACTCGTCTAATGACTTCCGAGGAACTTGCTCAGAAGAGAAATGAGAATTTTATGGTGAATGACGCTGATGCAAGAGATTTTCAGGATGGAGATTCTGTATTTGTCTATGATTATGGACGTACAACGCTTATCAATAACGACTCTCGCGTAATCAAAGGTGGTAGCTGGGCAGACCGTGCTTACTGGCTTTCTCCAGGCACACGTCGCTATCAGCAAGCTAATCTAGGTAGTGCTACAGTTGGTTTCCGTTGTGTTATGGATCGTCTTGGAAGTCCAAGCGGTACAAATAACGAAGGCAGCGGCAACTACTTCGGTCGCAAAAGATAATAAAACAAATTCCTTATATAGAAGCTGTCCCGAATGGGGCAGCTTTTTTGTTTTGGGTGGAAGATGACGGGAAGACGCAGGCAAATTGACTGGCAAGTTGATTGAAGCAATTGACGTGCAAGTCTGTTCAAAAACGATTACCTATGCAAAAGAATACCACCGGCAGAATCTTTTGTTAGCTTTTGAGATAGTCTCTTTTTATTTTTACATCTAAATAGTATTCACTTGGAAATAGCTTCTTTATACCAGCTTTATTTAGAGCACCCCAGTCTACAAACCGATACAAGAAAACTAAAAAAGGGAGACCTTTTCTTTGCCCTGAAGGGGCCGAACTTCAATGGAAACGTCTTTGCGCAAAAGGCGTTGGATGAAGGAGCTGCATATGTGATCATTGACGAGGCAGCCTACTATTATAATGATAAGTGCATTCTGGTGGAAGATGTATTAATGACTCTTCAGGAATTGGCTAAATATCACCGGAAGCAGTTTTCTATCCCTTTTATTGCTATTACAGGATCTAATGGAAAGACAACCACCAAGGAGTTGGTTACTGCGGTGCTACAACAGAAATATAGAACCTATGCTACAGAAGGAAATCTGAACAATCATATCGGCGTTCCACTTACCTTATTGAAGATTCGGAAGGATGCCGAAATGGCGGTTATCGAAATGGGAGCGAACCACCAGCAGGAAATTGCGTCCTATTGTAAGATTGCATTACCTACCCATGGTATTATTACGAATTGTGGTAAGGCCCATATTGAGGGATTTGGAGGCGAAGAAGGCGTGAGAAAGAGCAAAGGAGAGCTGTATGATTTTCTTCGTGCTACCGATGGCGCAATATTTCGCAATACAGATCTGGGCTACCTTGAAGAAATGTCGGCGGGAATATCCCACCAAACAACCTATGGAAGTGCGAATGCAAAGTATATTGGAAAGCCGCTAATGGACGGAATGTTTTTGGACGTTGCTGTGCTCAGTTCCGGGGCAGAAGCTGTTATCCATACAAAGCTTGTTGGTAACTATAACTTCCCGAATGTAATGGTTGCGGCCGCCGTAGGTCTGCACTTTGGCATTTCAATAGATGGAATAAAACAGGCGATTGAGGCCTATGAGCCGGACAACAGCCGCTCACAGTTTTTAATAGTTGGCTCTAATAAGGTTATTCTTGATGCGTATAATGCGAATCCAACAAGCATGCGTGCCGCTATTAGCAATTTTGCACTGTCAGAACAAGATGACAAAATTTTGTGGATTGGAGGAATGAAAGAAATGGGAGATGAAGAAGCCTTTGAACATCAGGAACTTATTGCCTTTATCAACAAGTATAAATGGAAAGAAGTGCTGCTGGTAGGAAAAGAGTTTTCTGGCTTGACTGACGACTATAAATGGTTTTCAACCTCATCAGAAGCGGCCGCTTTTATCAGCAATAATAAGCCTGAGAACACATCCATTCTTATTAAAGGCTCCAGAGGCAGCAAAATGGAGAATCTGCTGGAGGCGCTGAAAGGCTAGCTATTTCTTCAATGCCTGTTCTATCTTTTCAGTCATAGCAGCCAGTTCTGATTTTAGAAATGGATTTTGTAAGGCGTCTATCGCGGTGTCCGCGGCATAGGTCAGTAAAGTCATCGCGAGAAAGTCCTGATCGTCTTTTCCTGAATACTGATGGCGCATTTCTGTTACCCTTTCATCTGCTATTTTCACAGCCTTGCGCACTGCCTCTTCTTCGTCCTGTTTAATGCGGATACGATAACTTCTTCCCGAAAGCCATACATTGATAGATATGAATTTTTCTTCCGACATGTTTACACGGTTGCAGGATGTATTTCTTCTCTTTTATATACAAGCCTTTTCTGAAAAAGTACGAGGGTCAAAACGCCTACGGAGATCGCTGCATCTGCAACATTGAACACGGGTTCAAAGAACACAAAATCCTTCCCACCCATAAAGGGAATCCAATTTGGTAGCCTTGTCTCAACAATCGGGAAATAAAGCATGTCAACAACCCGTCCATGAAATAAGTTACCATACCCCTGACCGAAAGGAACGAGCTGGGCAATATGAAAAGAACTTTCTGTAAAGATCAACCCATAAAAAATGCTATCGATAAGGTTTCCGAGGGCACCAGCGAGAACCAGTGAACCACAAATAACAGCGCCTCTTGAATAACCTTTATCTACGATCTTTTTAAGAAAGAAAAAGCCAAATACCACTGCCACCAGCCGGAATAAAGTCAAAGCGAGTTTACCTATTGATGCGTCACTTAGCTTCATGCCGAAAGCCATTCCTTCGTTTTCTATAAAGTGGAGTTTAAACCAATTGCCGATAACACTTACCTCTTCGCCATAGTAAAAATGCGTTTTGATATAAAATTTCGAAAGCTGATCAACAAGAATAATGATGAATACGATCAGTAGCGCGTGGCGATATTTCACAATTGTTTGTTTAAAAGAGCACCAAAGATACAGTTGGGTAACAATACTTAAGGATTAAAGAAAGGCTAAAACGACCGTTTATGATGGTTGTGCCATTTCGTATATTACTTGCAACAGTGTGGCGCCAACAGCCTTCATCGTGCTTTTATCAATTATGCTCATATTGTCATTGTGGGTATGCCAGTGCGGGGCGAAAGCACTTTGCGTAGTACTATTCAAGTTAATAATATCAATGGTAGGGATATGTGCAATTTCATTCACAAAAACGTGGTCATCTGTAATTTCGGCTCCGGCGACAAATGGGAAATAGGAAGAGTAGCCCGCAGTATTAGCTGCCTGCCACACTTGTTGCTGCACTCTGCCGGCATATTTGGAAGAGATACCTTCGAGCGGAAACTGCGCATTTTTCGCACCTACCATATCAAGCAGAAT
>DATJDP010000166.1:0-4133 GCA_035497355.1 Flavipsychrobacter sp. | reverse complement strand
AACGGACCTCCATCTTTCAGATATTCGGTGGTATAACCTACAAATGTGTCTTTACCCGGCCCAATCTCTACGTAAGCATTCTGGACTTCACCCAGAATGCTTACGTAGAGATTGGGCCGGGTAAAGACACATTTGTAGGTTATACCACCGAATATCTGAAAGATGGAGGTCCGTTTTTCTGGATGGAGCAATCGGATAAGAGGGATATGAGGATTTTGAATGAAAAGGTAATTCCTGGAGAAATCGCTTTATTGCAGGGATTGCAGCAGTCTGAACTGGATAACGTGGTATGTAGTACTAACTACAGGACCCGAACAAGGAGTGGTGATTACATAACAGTGTTACAACGCGGCTCCTATTTATGTGACGAAGCGGGGAGGCTGCTGGGAATCGTTGGTACTATCGAAAATATTAGCCCGTTTAAGTCGGATAATAAGATCATAAACGTTGTAGAAAAGATTTCGGCGGATGCCGATGGCCATCTGAAACGAGAGGTCCTTCAACAGCAGTTCTACTTTCCTGAGGAAAAAGACAGTTTACTTACAAAACGTGAAATAGAAATATTGAGGTGGATCTGCGCCGGACTGAATAGTAGAGAAATAGCCGAAAGGCTGTTCATCAGTGTCAATACTGTAAACAATCACCGCAAAAGCATCCTGCAAAAGACTAATGCAAAAAATATGATGGAAGTGCTTCAGTATACCATATCAAATGGGATAATTTAGCTAGTTTGCCAGGAGTTGCGTAGATACCAGTGCAAGTTTTTGCAAATACAACTGCTGTCTGCCGCTGCTTTTTGCCCCCGCATTTAGTCTCTCTGGCCTCTAAACCCGGTTTAATCGAACATTCTTTCAACCTCATTCAACCTTTTGTTAACCTTAATCAATATAGTCTCAGCTTCATTGTTAAAAGAGTCAGCCGCATATGCAAATGGTCCAACTACATATTCGATAGACAAAAACTCTTATTCGTCAGATGTTTTTCAATATTGGAAAACTGTTTTTCAATATTGAACAGATGCGATCCTATATCGGGACTGAAGCAAAACCTATTGAGAATTAAGAAAACAATGTTGAGATTTTTCTGCTCTTCTCAGGCTGAAAGAATTCAATATGAGGCTGAGAGAATTCAATATGAAGTTGAAAGAAAGTAAAGAACGATTGAAGAAAGGCAAGAGACACAGGGCGGAACAATCCTTGGTTTAAGCGTCTACTCACCACAGGTCCAAACAAGACGCTTAGACCTGTGAGCGCTATTCATAAACTCTTCACTCATGTTGTACGATAAAGCTTTTCACCGAAACGTTTTTGGTATCTGAATACTTCAGGAGATAAACCCCATTCGGCAGTTGACTGATATCAACTATTTCTCCAACAAAATTTGGATTGTTGTAAATGATCTCGCCTGTATAATTTACAATTTGAATTTGTTGTCGATCACCAACCTTTAGGCGATGAATTTTCAAGACATCAGAAGCCGGATTTGGAGAAACAGTTATCAAATTATCGTTTCGCACTTCATGAATACTTTCAAACCAATCCTCAAGGTGAAAATCATCAATTATCCACCCGTCATGTGGAAGAGAACCACTGTCTGTAACGTAAGTGAACCGAAATAAGATCGTGTCGGCCGTCATAAGAACTGGGAACGGGCCGCCTCCCGCATTTGAAGCCCACCCTCCCATGTAAAGATCAAACGGCTGCCAGCCGACTGTCGATCCGGTCAACGTCGGTTTTGGCGATATCCAATACATTTGATATGTGGTGTCCTCCGTTAGCACATTTACCCAGGTGTGTCCTGTATCAGGGGAAATTTCGATCATTCCAAAATCGGTTGAATCACCATCCATCTGATACCAAAAATGCAAGCTGAAAATGTGAGAGGGCAGGAGTTGTTCCCTTACATGTAGCAAATAAAAAATTGATGTATCGCTGGCAGGTACAGAACTTGAGGTATCCGTTACAATAGCATTAGGAGCCGAATGAGCGGATGTAAAAACAGTTTTTGTCGGTTTGCCCACTTGCCAAATACAATCCGGATTCGAAAGGGTATCTCTGACAATACGGTCCTGAAATAAAGGTGTATCAAAATTAATTCCCCATATCGACTGTGCAAAGGAAGTAACTGAGAACGTTGCAAGCAAAATTGATAGTACGATTGTTTTCATCGCTCAAATGTTTTAGGTTGGTGACTCACGATTCAAAGTTAAATATAATATAAGTAATACGGAAGAAGTTACGGATCACTTCAAATCGTGAATATCAGCGTTCCATATTGCTCAATTTTGCTCTATTGCACTCTGTGGTTGTTGACTTTAAAAAGCTGTCTTTTTCCTGTCGGTAGACCCATAAATGCCTTCTATGGCCTAAGCGAGACGCGGTGACACGCAAAATTCTTTGTTATGCGATTGAAGCCGCACCTGCTGAAAAGACAAGACAAAGACTGAACTATTTGCATGAAAATCCGGTACAGGCGGCCTTTGTAACAGAGGCCAGACACTGGAAATAGAGTAGCGCTTAATTCATTGACTGAGTGGTTTTTTGTTGGGCAAGCGGACGCTTGCGAATAATGGGTCTAAGCGAGACGCTTAGACCAGTTGAGGATAGCGGCGATATGACTATTATTGCAGACAAATTGTTTAGCTATCCATGATCAGAGAAAAAGAACTGTTAGCTATCGTTAAAAGGGTAAGAGGAAAGATCACACCAGAAAGTGAAACTGGCTGGAACGAACGTAGAAGTATCGATGAGGTTATTGAACAATTGAATAGAGAAGTTATGGCACTTGAAGGCGGCGACGTTAATATGCTTCAATTGTTCAACTTGTATTTCGCGCCCACAGGATTCTTTCAAGAATTGGCAATGGCTAATGGCTGGTCAGATGACTACATGCAGTTGTCGACTAAATGGGATGAACTATACTCACAACGCTAAAGGACGTGTACTGCGATCTGCAAACGTCGCCCTGGTCTAAGTGTCCCGCTTAGACCCATCATTCATAAACTGTCCGCTTGTTGTTTGCCCCGTCCTCCACTTCCATTGATATTCCTCGAAAAACAGCCAACTTCAATACGAAACGTCATTCAACATTCATAATTCACCATTCAATATTTCGTATAGGTTCGTCCGGTATGGAAATTGCACACTTTCTTCATCTTTACCTTTGTTACAAGACGTATTCATATGAAGAACTTTCTGCTGGCTTTTATTTCATTGCTTATTCCTGCTTTCGTTTTTGCGCAAAACACTGATTATGAAAAAGAATGGAAAAAGGCGGACAGCCTGTTAAAGAACGGATTCCCGGAGTCGGGTGCTAAGATCGCACAGGATGTTTACAACAAGGCGCAACAGCGTGGGCAGGACGTACAGATGATGAAAGCACAAATCTACCTGATGAGTGCAGACTTTGACCGCAATGAAGAGGCGTTTCAGGAAGCGATACAAACAGCCGAGACAAACGCCGCAAAGGCAAAGTTTCCCAACAAGGCCATCTGGCAAAGCATAGCTGCCCAGCTATACTGGAACTACTATCAGCAAAACCGCTGGAAGATCCTCGGTAGGACACGCGTAAGCAGCGCGACTAACGTGAAAGACTTTGAGCAATGGGATGCCAGCCGCTTCTTTGAAAAAGCATCATCTCTCTACCAGTCCTCACTCGCGAGGGCAAGGGACCTGGAGCAGATAAACATTTCAAAATATGATCCGATCCTCACAAAGGGGGTAAACACAAGAAACCTTCGACCTACTTTGTTTGATTTGCTGGCTTTCCGCGCGCTGGACTTCTTCGAAAATGATGAAAAAGACATTACCAAACCTGCTTTTGCATTTACCATGAATGATGCAAAGGCATTTTCACCGGCAAAGCAGTTTATCAATGTAAACTTTCCAAGCCGCGATACATCTTCTTTACAATATCAGGCGTTGCGGCTCTATCAGAAGATACTCGCCCTCCATACTAACGATGCCAATAAAGATGCATTCATAGACGCGGATTTACACCGACTCGAGTTTGTGTACAACCATTCTGTTCATCCGGATAAAAAAGAACTATTTTTTTCGTTCTAACTACGACAGCTTTAGAAACTGTACCTTTCTTTATATTACCAGAAGGGATTGCACTCTTAACGCTCACAA
>DATJDP010000165.1:0-24970 GCA_035497355.1 Flavipsychrobacter sp. | reverse complement strand
CTTCTTGTAGTCAGACTGAAGTGCTATTGCCTTCTTAAAGGATTTACCAGCTTCGTTGTACAATTCCTTTCCTTCATTTGCTGGCTGTTGTTGCATTGTAAGGTAAACCATACCGCGAACAAACCATGCGTATGGATCGTCCTTGGTATCGTCGCTCGTCACTGCCTCTTCAATTGCAGCTTTCGCCTTCTCATAGTTTTGTTCACCCAGGTAATTGTTGGCAGTACGTATCTGCGACTTTTGTGCAAAAGCAGCTAGGCTTAAACCCAGACCTGCTGCTATAAGAACAAGTTTTTTCATTGACTAATCTTGAGGATTAAATTTTAGATGCGTAAAGGTCTGAAAAAATAATCTCCTGCCGAAATAGAACAGGAGATTATAACAGTTATTTGACTGATTTTCTGATATTATTCTTCAGGTGCGGGATTGATATCAATAACCCCTGCAGCCTCCTTGTCCTCGTCACCTTCTACTTCCTGCTCTGAAATCCGTGCAATTGCTGCAATTTCATCCCCTCCATCAAGGTTAATCAGCTTTACCCCTTGTGTTGCGCGTCCTGCTTCACGAATGTTCTCTACTTTCATCCTAATCGTAACGCCAGACTTACAAGTAATCATCAGATCGTCCTTCACTTCTACAGCCAGTAAGCCAACCAATGTACCGGTTTTTTCAGTAATATTAATGGTACGGACACCTTTACCGCCACGATTGGTGATGCGATAAGCCAATTGATATTTCCCTACATGGCCTTCTTCATCCGTCAATTCCACTGTATTCGATAGCTCTTCTGTGTTCACATCCTCTCCCAGCTCTTCAAGCAAAGGAGTACGTTTGCCAAGACCTTTTTCTGAAACTACAAGCACTTGCTTGTGCTTCATATCATTCTTCGGCACACATATCATTCCGATCACTTCATCATTTTGTTCGTCGAGCTCAATACCGAATACGCCGATTGCCCCACGACCGGTTGTGCGTACTTTATCTTCAGGGAAGGTAATCGCACGACCCGATTTCACAGCCATCATAACATAGCTGGTTCCGTCGGTTAAGGACACATCCAGCAGCTGATCGCCTTCCTGAATGGTAATCGCGTTAACACCATTCTGGCGTGGGCGACTAAAATCTGCAAGGGAAGTTTTCTTGATAATACCATGCTTGGTGCAAAGAACAACGCAGTGATTATTGACGTAATCTTTGTCTTCCAGTTGCGGTACATCTATGATTGTTCTGATCTTATCATCTGTCGGCAGTTGGATAAGGTTTTGAATAGCTCTTCCCTTACCGTTCTTATCGCCTTCAGGCACTTCATATACCTTCAGCCAGTAGCATCTTCCTTTTTCTGTAAAGAATAAAAGCGAATGGTGTGTAGAAGCGATGAAAAGATGTTCTATATAATCTTCGTCGCGCGTACGTCCGGCCATTGCCCCTCTGCCTCCGCGGCGTTGGGCACGATATTCTGCTACCGATGTACGTTTAACATAGCCAAGGTGAGAAACCGTTATTACTACATCTTCTTCTTCGATCAGGTCTTCAATACGCATTTCATTTGCGAGGTATTGAATCTCCGAGCGGCGTTCATCGCCAAATTTCTTTTTTACTTCTTCAAGCTCGTCTTTTATCATCTGAAAACGCATGCCCTCATTAGAGAGTATCTCCTTCAAATGAGCAATAGTCCTCATCAGTTCACCATGCTCTTCGCGAATCTTGTCGCGCTCCATGCCGGTCAGACGCTGTAAACGAAGTTCCAGTACTGCCTTTGCCTGGATCTCACTCATGCCAAACTTCTCTATCAATCCGGTTTTTGCAATATCAGGATTGGCAGAACTTCTGATCAAAGAAATAACTTCATCAAGGTGATCCAGGGCAATCAGATAGCCTTCTAAGATATGTGCTCTCTTTTCTGCCTCACGCAATTCATATTCCGTACGACGAACAACAACTTCGTGGCGGAAGTTTACGAACTCCGAAATCAGATCTTTAAGGTTCAATATACGTGGGCGTCCCTTCACAAGGGCTACGTTGTTGATACCGTAAGAAGTCTGCAGTTCGCTGTATTTGTATAGCTGGTTGATAATAACCTGAGCTACAGCGTCCCGGCGAATCTCTACAACCACACGTGTACCTTCCTTGTTAGATTCGTTGGCTACGTGGGTAATGCCTTCAATTACTTTATTATTTACAAGTGCTCCTATCTTCTCAGCCAGCGCATCGCGGCTTACCTGGTAAGGCACTTCCGTAATAATGATCTGCTCTCTGCCGTTCTTTGTCGTTTCTACTGTAACCTTTCCGCGAAGTACTACCCTTCCACGGCCTGTATGCATGGCAGCCTTAATGCCCTCAATACCAAAGATGGTACCTCCGGTAGGGAAATCAGGTGCTTTTACATACTTCATCAGTTCCTCGATGGTGATCTCCCGGTTATCGATGTAAGCGATACAGCCATCTACCACTTCCGTAAGGTTGTGCGGCATCATGTTAGTAGCCATACCCACCGCAATACCAGAAGAACCATTCACCAAAAGGGCAGGAATACGTGTAGGAAGAACGGTAGGCTCCTGAAGGGAATCATCGAAGTTGAGTGAAAAATCAACTGTTTCCTTCTCTATGTCTTCCATCATTGCCTCGCCCAGACGCTGCATCCGCGCTTCTGTATAACGCATGGCAGCCGGTCCGTCACCATCCTGACTTCCATAGTTTCCCTGTCCGTCCACCATCATATAGCGCATACTCCATGGCTGCGCCATACGAACCATAGCATCGTAAACGGCAGTGTCTCCGTGTGGGTGATATTTACCAAGCACCTCTCCGACGATACGAGCACATTTTTTATAAGGCTTATTGAATGTATTGCCCAATTCATGCATCGCAAACAAAACACGGCGGTGAACCGGTTTTAAACCATCCCTTACATCCGGTAGCGCACGACCAACGATCACAGACATAGAATAATCTATGTATGCCGTTTTCATTTGCTCCTCAATGTTTACCTGGATAATTCTATTTGTTTCGGGCGCTGATTCCTGGGGGGTCAAATCGTCATTATTTTGATCCATAGATGGAGATTAGAATAGGTTGCAAATATAATGAAAAAAGCGCGTTTTTCCTGACAATTAAGGGCTTGAGGGTGTTAATATGTGGACAAACACGTTTGCTGATGTCTATGTTGTGCAAGGAGCTTAGAAGACGGTGAGCGATGCCGATTAAATCAATATAACATACCGGTCATAGTCGTTAAAATCCACCTATGTTTGACAGCAATAAGCCTCGAAATGGGAGCAGTGAAGATGTGCTATTAAATATAAGATGCATTTCAGAGTACCGAAACCACCCTATTATGATCAAAGCATCGTCCGAACTGATCAAAACAATCAATACATCGCCAAAAATGCCGCTCTTATCCGGCAAGGACGCTATGTCTTTAAGCACAGAGCCTATGTCGTCAGACATACAGTCTTTGTCACCAGACAATGAGGCTATGTCATCAGACATACACACGATGTCTTCAAACAAAGGGTCTATGTCTTCAAACAAGGTGGCTAGGTCATCAGACATAGAGGCTATGTCATCAGACAAAGAAGCTATGTCATCAGACATACATACGATGTCTTCAAACAACGAGCCTATGTCATCAGACATACTGGCTATGTTATCAGACATAGATGCTATGTTACAAGACATAGAGGCTATGTCTAACGACATAAGGACTCGGTCCGTTAAACACCATGCTTGTTGCATCCTGCAGTAAGTGGAGGTTTCGCTGTTTCTATAGAAAAGCCCTACAATAACGAAAGGCCCTGGAAAGGGCCCTTCTTCTGTATATAAGGAGAGAATGGAGACGATGTTGTTTCGCTATTGCTGCTGTATCAATTTCACGATGTAAAGATGCAACGCCGAAACAAAGCTTGCAACAAAGTATTGTAGCTTAACGGCCGGTTTGCAAGGGCTTAACAAGCGTTTAGTAAAATGAATGTGCCGTTTGTATAAGGATATTATTATGAAGCTCGCTACGAACAACCCTAAGGGTCTTTTGAGACCACAACACAGCATAAAAAGAGAGCAAATCTTCACATCTCATTATGCGCATAAGTGAGACTGTATGCGTATATTTGAAATTAAAACTGCGCTAATGAAAGCACGCATTAATCTTACAGTTGAAGAGGAGGTATTGAAAAAGGCGAAATATTACGCCGAAGAACATAATACCAGTGTTTCTGAAATGGTCGAAACGTATTTGAAAAAGATAACGCAGAAGGCCAATAAGGAAAAACCATACTTTTTAAAAGTTTTAGAGAATTTTAAACCTAAAGAAGACTATAACAATAGGGATTTAACGAAGGAATATTACGAAGCAAAAGGAAAGAAGTATGGCTATTGAAGTGTTTTTAGACGCCAATATTATTCTGGAAGCATATTTAAAGCGCACTCGCAGCAGAGACGCCAGTGCTATTTTATCGCTGATTTCGGAAAATAGCGTTCATGGCTTTACAACGCCGTCCGCTATACAGATTTGCATTTACTTCCTTGAAAAAGAAATGCCGGTTAAAGAACTTTCTCAACTTTTCATTTCACTGCTTCAATATATTGAGATTATAGATACCAACAGGGAAAGTATGATAGCTGCCTTCAGTTCGAAAGCAACCGATCTTGAAGATGCGATTTTGTACCATACGGCAATGAGCCATAATCTCGACTATTTTTTAACATTTGACCGTAAATTCGCTAAAAACATGCAAAGCGTTCTTCCGGTCATTACGCCGTCCCAGTTTTTGGAAACTCTGTAATTGATACCCCAAGGCAGGTGAAACATTTGGTTAATCCTTTCTTTACTTTTACAAATTCGTCACACACATAAATGATAAATATGAACAGCAAGTTCATGGTAGTTATTGCAGTTGCATTTTCTTTTGCAGCCTGCAACCAATCCGCCAGGCAGGCAGATAAAAAGAAAGACATCCTCGCTGCCAATGTAGATTCAACGGTAAATCCGGCGGACGACTTCTTTGATTATGCTGAAGGAGCATGGCTAAAGAACAATCCTATCCCTGCGGATCAGACAAGCTGGGGCATCGGACAACTGGTGCAGGATGAGTTGTATCAGCGACTGAAGAAAATCAATGAAGATGCCGTTGCAAAAAATGCAAAAACCGGCATTGATCAAAAGATTGGCGATTTCTGGTATAGCGGTATGGATACCGTCTCTATAGAGAAGGAAGGTGTGAATCCGCTAAAAGAGGAACTGAACCGCATAAACAGCGTTCAAACCACCAACGATGTGATGAATGTAACTGCGCATTTGCATAGTATCGGTGTCGGGGCATTCTTCAGTGATTTCGTATCGCAGGATTCAAAAAAGAGTGATGAAATGGCGTACTATCTCTACCAAGGTGGAATAGGCTTGCCAAATCGGGATTATTATTTTAATACGGATGCAAGAACTGCAAAGATCCGTGATGCTTACCCAGCTTATGTAACTACTATGTTCGGCTTCCTTGGCTATGATAGCACTCAGGCAAAGCAGAAGGCACAATCGGTTATAGCGCTTGAAACGAAGCTCGCAAAGTCTTCCCGCACACTGGAAGCTCTTCGCGACCCTTATGCCAACTACCATAAGATGGCAATCAGCGATATTAAAGGCTTAGCCCCTCAGGTTGAATGGCCGGAATTGCTACAGGAGATGGGTGTGAAAAACATTGACAGCGTTATTGTTGGTCAACCGGAATTCTACAAAGAACTAAACACCGTAATCCATTCTGAAGACCTGCAGACATTAAAAGACTACATGGCTTTCCATCTCCTTCGGTCTTTTGCTCCTTATCTTAATAAAGAAATAGTAGATGCAAATTTCAATTTCTATAGCAAACTGATTCGCGGTGCAGAGGCACAAAAGCCAAGGTGGAAGCGTGTATTAGACGCAGAAGAAGGTGCTATGGGCGAAGCCTTGGGTCAATTGTTCGCGAAGGAATATTTCGACGCTAAAGCGAAAAAACGCTATGAGGACATCGTAGAAAACGTGCGCGAAGCGTATAAGAAGCGGATCGAAAAACTTGATTGGATGAGCGACAGCACTAAGCAAAAAGCGCTGCACAAGCTGGCAGCTATCAAAAAGAAGGTTGGATACCCTGATAAATGGAAAGACTTTTCTGATATGAAGATAGACCGTGGACCGTACGCACTCAATATGCTTCGCGCACACCAATGGTGGAACAACTATGACATGAACAAGCTGGGCAAGCCCGTAGATCGCGATGAATGGGATATGACGCCGCAGACTTACAATGCGTATTACAATCCGTCTAACAATGAAATTGTTCTACCTGCCGGTATATTCACCGTTCCTGGCTATCGTGATGAAGAATTGGACGACGCACTGGTTTATGGCTATGCGGCTGCATCAACTGTCGGACATGAGATCACCCACGGCTTTGATGATCAGGGACGCCAATTTGATGAAAATGGCAACCTTAAGAATTGGTGGACCAAGAAAGATGAGGAAGAGTTCAATAAACGTGCAGATGTGCTGGTAAACCAGTTTAATAATATGAGACCTGTGGACACGCAAAGCATTAATGGCAAAGCAACCCTTGGGGAAAACTTAGCCGATCTTGGCGGTATCTTGATAGGTTTAGACGCTTTCAAACAAACCGAGACTTACAAAAAGGGTGAAAAGATATCCGGTTATACGCCGCTACAACGCTTTTTCATGGGCTACGCGTTAGGATGGATGTATAATATAAGGAAGGAACAGATGGCTAGTCAGTTGATGACTGATGTTCACTCCCCTGCTAAGTTCCGCGTGAATGGACCAATGCCAAACGTACCAGAGTTCTACCAGGCATTTGACGTGAAGCCGGGAAATAAAATGTACTTGCCAGATAGTGCCCGTGTACGCCTATGGTAATGCACTATAACAGCTGAAATAAAAAGGCAGCTATAGAAAAGGAGGCAGCACCGCAGGCTGTCTCCTTTTCATTTTTATACAACATACACCTCTCCGGGCCGAATAATGATCATTTTCCGGAGTCCAAAAATTAAATTATCTCAGCAATTATACTTTTTCATAAAGCACCAGTATTTTCGCCGCTGATTTTTTTGAACTGGCATAAATTTTTAAAGCCTTTTTTGTAATCCATTTTTCCAGATGAATATTAAGAAACTCCTGATTGCTAACCGCGGGGAAATCGCTGTTCGTGTTTCCCGTGCAGCCACAGAACTTTATATCCCAACCGTTGCCGTTTACACCTATGAAGACCGTTATTCGCTGCACCGTTACAAGGCGGATGAAGCCTACCAGATCGGTGAGGACAACGATCCTTTAAAACCCTACCTCGATATTGAAGCTATTATCGATGTGGCTAAAGAATCAGGGGCCAATGCTATCCATCCTGGCTATGGCTTTCTCTCCGAAAATGCAGGCTTTGCACGTCGCTGTGCAGAAGAAGGGATCATCTTCGTTGGCCCAAGCCCCAATGCCATGGCGGCCCTTGGCGACAAGGTTACCGCTAAAGAAGTAGCCCAAAAAGCAGGCATCCCGCTGATAGAAAGCAACAAGGAGGCACTAACAGAAGAGTCTATAGCCCTGAAGGAAGCCAATAGAATCGGCTATCCCTTGATGCTGAAAGCAGCCTCAGGCGGTGGTGGCCGCGGAATGCGCGTTGTAAGGAGCGATGAGGAGTTGAAAAAATCGTTTCATGAAGCAAGACGTGAAGCAAAAAATGCTTTTGGAGATGATACCGTTTTTCTGGAAAAATTCGTGGAGAATCCTAAGCACATTGAGGTACAAATAGCTGCTGACCAGCATGGAAACATTGTTCATCTGTTTGAGCGCGACTGCTCGGTGCAGCGCCGTTTTCAAAAGGTTGTAGAAATAGCTCCTTCTGTTTCTTTAAAACAAATAACAAGGCAAAAGCTATACGACTATGCTGTAAAAATTGCAGCAGCGGTGAATTATAATAATCTGGGCACCGTTGAGTTCCTGGTGGACAAAGATGAAAACATCTACTTTATTGAAGTTAATCCGAGGATACAGGTAGAACATACTGTAACAGAAATGATCACAGGTGTTGACCTTATTAAAACGCAGCTCTACATTGCCTCAGGCTACAAGCTTTCGGATGCCGAAATAGACCTTGGTGATCAAAACAAGATAACAAAGCATGGCGTTGCTGTACAATGTAGAATAACAACCGAAGACCCGGCTAACAATTTTAAACCGGACTACGGTACACTCATCACCTACCGCAATGCAGCCGGATTTGGCGTGAGATTGGACGAAGGAAGCACCTATCCCGGAATGAAGATCAGTCCGTTCTTTGACTCGATGCTGGTAAAGGTGAGCACGCAGGGAAAGTCTCTGGAGGAAGCTGTACAAAAGATGCATCGCGCGCTGAAGGAGTTTAGAATACGTGGCGTAAAAAGCAATATTCAGTTCCTTGAAAACCTTATCCAACATCCTGATTTTATTTCAGGGGACGCAACGGTGAATTTCATTCAGAACCATCCGGAACTATTTACGTTCTCCGAGCGCTTAGACAGAGGCACTAAGATGCTGAAGTTTTTGGCTGATGTTACGGTAAATGGCAATCCGGATGTGAAGGTAAAAGATGAGCACAAGGTATTTGAAAAGCCTGTAGTACCTCTTTATGATACAAATATTCCTTTTCAGAAAGGAACAAAAGACCTTTTGACCGAGCTTGGACCGGAAGGGCTTTCAAAATGGCTAAAAGAAGAAAAGAAAATCCAATATACGGACACTACCCTTCGCGATGCACACCAATCACTGCTTGCTACAAGGATGCGTACTCATGATATCCTTCGCGCCGCCGAAAGCTTCGCCCATCACTATCCGCAGACCTTTAGTATGGAGGTATGGGGAGGTGCAACATTCGACGTGTGCATGCGTTTTTTAAAGGAAGACCCATGGAAAAGACTGGAAAAGATCCGGAAGGCTGTTCCAAACATCTTACTGCAAATGCTTATCCGTGGCATGAATGGTGTCGGTTATGCCGCCTATCCTGACAATCTGATAGAAAAGTTTGTAGAGAAATCATGGGAGAAAGGCATAGATATCTTCCGCATCTTCGATTCCCTGAACTGGATGGAAAACGTTGCACCATGTATTGAAATGGTTCGCAAGAGCACACAAGGTATTGCAGAAGGGGCTGTATGTTATACCGGCGATATCCTTGATCCTAAAAGAACAAAGTATACGCTCGATTATTACGTTCGCCTTGCGAAAGACATGGAAAATGCCGGCGCTCACATTCTCTGCATTAAGGATATGAGTGGACTTCTTAAGCCATATGCAGCAAAAGAATTGATACTTGCCTTAAAAGATGCCGTGAAGATCCCTATTCACCTACATACACACGACACTTCTTCTTTGCAACCTGCTACCTACCTCATGGCTGTTGATGCAGGCGTTGACGTAGTGGACTGCGCTATTGGATCTCTGTCGGGTTTAACGTCTCAACCGAATTTTAACGCAGTTGTTGAAATGATGCGTTTCCATGAGCGGGAAAACACATACGATATAAAGACACTGAATCAGTTTTCTGATTACTGGGGAGCAGTCAGACAATATTATTATCCTTTTGAATCAGGGCTGAAGGCGAGTGCCGCAGATGTCTTCCAGCACGAGATTCCTGGTGGGCAGTACTCGAATCTAAAACCACAAGCCATAGCACTCGGTCTGGGTGATAAATTTGAGCAGATTAAAGAGATGTATGCCAAAGTGAATGAGATGTTTGGAGACATAGTGAAGGTGACACCAAGCAGCAAAGTGGTTGGTGATATGGCGCAGTTTATGGTGGCCAATGACCTGACTCCTGAAGATGTCTATAAAAAAGGGATGAACATTTCCTTTCCTGAATCGGTACAGCAGTTTTTCATGGGAGAACTAGGTCAGCCGGAAGGTGGCTTTCCAGAGGATTTGCAGCATATTGTATTAAAGGACAAGACACCAATCAAGGAGAGACCAGGTAAAAGGATAGCTTCGATTGATTTTGATAAGGAACTAAAAGAGTTTCAGGAAATATATGGAGAAGATCTTACCCTTTGCGACTTCCTTTCCTATAAGCTTTATCCGAAAGTGTTTGAAGACGCACTAAAATTCTGGAGGGAATTCGGTGACGTTTCTGTAGTACCTACACCATTATTCCTTTATGGAATGAAACAAGGCGATGAAACGACCATCAATATTGCTAAAGGCAAAACGCTTTTAATTCGCTTATTAAGCATCGGTCCTGTACAGGAAGACGGCAAACGGACTGTTTTCTTTAAGCTAAACGGACAAACACGATCTATCGATGTAATGGATCGGTCTGTAAAGGTGGACAGAAAAGAGAACCGGAAAATCGATAAGGCCAATGGCAAACAGATCGGCGCTCCACTGCAGGGATTGCTCTCAAAATTGCTTGTTGAAAAGAATGAAACGGTAAAGATAAATCAACCATTGTTTGTAATCGAAGCAATGAAAATGGAAACTGTAATTACTGCACCTTTTGGAGGGTCTATTGATCACATAGAATTATCAAGCGGCACGCTGGTAAATACAAATGATCTTGTAATGGAATTAAGTTAGGAAACTAAATCTACGCCAGGAAACCGTCAATGTAAGCTACGCTGACGGTTTTTCTTTTGTTTACACGTCTTAGTCGTGTGGAAAATAACTTCTTATGGGGTGTTTCTCCGGTAATTTATTTCATTATCTTTCGACATTAAACAATTAAGACTAACGAATTATGTCTCAACTGCAAGAAGAAGTTACAGGAGCAGCTTCCGACCGTCCGTTTGATATGGAAGGGCAAGGCGCTTCCAAAGGACATCCGAAGGGATTGTACTTGTTGTTTACCACGGAAATGTGGGAACGCTTCAGTTATTATGGTATGCGGGCCATCTTAGTGCTTTACATGACTAAGGTGTTAGGCTTTATGGACAGCCGTGCTACTGAAATTTATGGAAATTTCACCGGACTGGTTTACCTCACTCCCTTAATCGGAGGATATATTTCAGACAGATACTGGGGAAATAGAAAGTCAATAATAGTAGGAGGCTTTATTATCGCGTTGGGGCAATTCGTTCTGTTTTTTAGCGCCTCCTTTGTTCACTCCATGCCTCAGATGGCGCCCGTATTATTAATTCTTGGGCTATTTCTGTTGATATCGGGTAATGGTTTGTTTAAGCCAAATATCTCTACAATGGTTAACCAGTTGTACGCACCTGGCGATAAAAGAATAGACTCAGCATTTACCATTTTTTACATGGGTATCAATCTCGGAGCCTTATTCTCCCCTATTATCTGCGGAACGCTGGCTGAAAAAGTTGATTTCCGCTGGGGCTTTTTTGCAGCAGGTATAGGAATGATTGCCGGGTTAATAATGTTTATACTTCTTAAGAATAAGTATGTAGTTCGTGCCGATGGGCAGCCTGTAGGAATGAAACCTGAAAAGGCAGCGAAGGTTGCTGAAGGAGCCGAAGGTGTTGCTGCGCCAAAAACGAATACCATGGGACGTGGCATTTTGTGGCTGGTAATATTTGCTGTTCTCTTCTTTTTGTTCTACCAATTCATATTTGAGCAAAACTATATCAGTGCTTTTATTTTCTCATGCTCCATTGCTTCGGGCGGTTTTATTATTACCGACCCTACTCTTACTGCAGTAGAGAGGAAAAGAATATGGGTACTATACATCGTAGCATTCTTCGTAATCTTCTTCTGGTCTGCATTTGAGCAAGCCGGCGCTTCTTTAACGATTTTCGCAGAGCAATCAACCGACAGAGTCATTTTTGGCTGGGAAATGCCTGCAAGCTGGTTCCAGTCTGTAAACCCTGTAGCCATTATCATTTTTGCACCATTGTTTGCAATGTTGTGGACTGGACTGGGCAAAAGGAATAAAGAACCTTCGTCTCCTATGAAGCAGGCCATTGGTTTATTCCTGCTTTCTATCGGCTATTTCGTCATTGCATTCGGTGTAAAAGGCGTAGATGCAAGCATTAAGGTGAGTATGATCTGGCTGATCAGCATGTATATGATTCATACCTGGGGTGAACTTTGTCTTTCCCCGATAGGACTCTCAATGGTGGCACGCCTTGCTCCGGTTCGTCTTGCTTCTCTGCTAATGGGCGTTTGGTTTATGGCAAACGCTATGGCAAATGATATGTCCGGACAGTTAGGTAAACTATATCCTGAATCGGTAGTACCTGTTGCCGCGGTTCAAGGTGTTGAAACGACGAATAACGTTAATATTCTACCTCCGAATTTCACAGTAGATAAGGCGCAGACTGTAAATAATGAGAAGGTAATAGGCTACAATAAGCTTGATTTCTCTAAAATTAGCAATGAGGATTTGCAAAAATCCATAAAAACCGAAATAGCTTCGCAACAACACTCCATTGAAAAGAATTTCTTAGGGTTTAGGATTGCTGATCTGCATGACTTCTTTATGATCTTTGTAGTAATGGCCGGAATAGCCGCTATTATCCTGTTCTTCCTTTCAAGCACATTATTGAAGATGATGGGCGGTATTCGCTAATCAGTCTTACTGTTTTTGAAATAATAACACTAAGGGAGCTGTACTAAAATGGTACAGCTCCTTTTTTATACGGTTCACCACTCAAGCTTTGCTTAACAACAAGCTAATTCAATCCTTCCGTTCAATCTGAAGACACAGTCCACATAACAGGCCAGAATGGCAGAACAATCCAGGTCCGAAGCGGCTTATTTGATCCGGATCCTAAACTCAATCAAGATTCTTCCAACCTCATTCAACATTCTTCCAACCTTATTCAACATTGTTTCAACCACAATCAATATTGCCTCAATGTTGATTGTGGTTGAAGAAAAGTCAATTAAGTTGAAAAGAAACAAGAAGACATTCAGGCAATTTCAATTAAGAAGAAAGCAGTTTAATATTAAGAAGAGAAAATCTCTATTTAGTTTTTAAGTTTCTCAATATGGATAGAGACAATGTCAATAAACATTATCGCGACTTAAGAGTGGTTGGGGAAAAACGAAACAAAGGTTGAGACAATGTTGAATAAGGTTGAAACAATGTTGAATGAGATGGGGTTTAGCGGCTTTTCATTTACGTCCAGCGCAAACACTTTCGTTGATTTACAATGAATTACAGATGCTAAGGTCCTTAGTTTACATCCTTATAATACCCACTCAAGTGACTTCTTATTGAAATTTAGGTCAATATAAAGCACTTAAATTGAGCTAATTGTTGTTACATCAAGAAATACATTAATCCCAGGCATTCAAAAATGAACGTAAGGATACCAGTCAATCTGACAGAAAAGGGCTAAACAATTGATTATCGAAAACAATATTGAAACTAAACATTTGCTATTCGCCACTCTATAAACCGCTTTCTACCTTTAACTTTTACTCTCTGCCAACTCGCCTGTGGAAAAAATATGTCATTATCTTTGTCAAAAGATTGATACTATTGGTATCGTTTTATAGAGATTAATAGTGACAAAAGTGTGTTTATGAGCGGGTGGGCAACTCAAAATGATATTATTCAACAATTGCAAAAGGAAGTCCTTTCCTTGCAGGGATTACGTAGAGCATCCGGCGATTGCCGCCTTGAAACAGGGCTGCAAAGCCTTGAAGCCGCGTTTCCTGAACAAACCTTCCCTACAGGAGTTATCCATGAATTTATAAGCTATACTAATGAAGAATCTGCGGCAACAAGCGGATTTATTGCTGCACTATCGGGCAGATTAATGAAAAAAGCAGGCACTTGTCTTTGGATAGGAACAAAAAGAACTGTGTTTCCACCAGCATTGAAGATTTTCGGTATAGAACCGGAGCGCATCATTTTCATTGATCCGGCACGTCATAAAGAAGCCTTGTGGGCTGCCGAGGAGGCTTTAAAATGCAAAACTTTAAGTGCTGTGATTGGTGACTTGCCTGCACTAAGCTTTACTGAATCCAGACGTTTACAATTGGCCGTCGAACATAGCCATGTAACAGGCTTTATTCATCGCCACCGGCCGCATACTGAAAACACTGTTGCCTGCGTCACACGGTGGAAGATCAGCCCTTTGGCAAGCGAAGCTGATGAAGATATGCCTGGCCTGGCTGCACCACGTTGGAATGTAGAACTAACCAAAGTAAAGAACGGCAGGCCGGGCTCCTGGCAAATAGAATGGATAGATGGGAGTTTCCGGCTCGCCACCCAGCCGGCTTATATTTCTGCGATCCGAACACGCAAAACAGGGTAATATGCAGAAACGGTTTATTGCCATATGGTTCCCTCATCTGACAACGGATTGGAAAATCCGTCGCCAGCCCGAACTAAAGGATGTGCCCTTTGTATTCGCATCGCCGGAACGCGGAAGGATGATAGTTAGAGCAACCAGCGCTATCGCTTATGCCAAGGGTGTCTATGTTGGTATGGTAGTAGCAGATTGTCGTGCGCTTATCCCATCATTGCAGGTTTTTGATGATAAGCCGGGTCTTACCATCCAACTCCTAAATGCGCTGGCTGAATGGTGCATCCGATACACACCCATTGCAGCAATCGACCCTCCCGACGGACTTATTCTGGATGTAACCGGATGTGCACACATGTGGGGAAGTGAGGAAACATATTTAAAAGAGATAGTAACCAGGTTAAAAGGTTTTGGTTATACTATACGTGCTGCGATAGCGGATACCATCGGCACAGCCTGGGCTGTTTGCCGGTATGGGCAGATAACACCAGTCATAAGCTCCGGCACACAACTTGAAGCACTACTACCCTTACCTCCCGCTGCTTTGCGGCTTGAGTCCAATATTGTTGAACGACTCGAAAAACTTGGACTTTATCATATTCGAAGTTTTATAAGCATGCCGTCATCTGCACTACGCAGACGCTTTGGACAATCGCTTTTGACACGGATCAATCAGGCGCTAGGGCATGAAATAGAAGTAATCGACCCTGTAAGACCAATCGAGCCTTATCAGGAACGACTGCCGTGCTTAGAGCCTATTCGCACAGCAACAGGAATTGAAATTGCTTTAAAGAAGTTGTTGGACATGCTTTGTAAGCGCTTGCAGGATCAGCACAAAGGGTTACGACGTTGTCTATTTAAATGTTTTCGTATTGATGGCGATATTCAGAAGATAGAGATCGGCACAAACCGTCCGTCGCGTAATACGGAGCATCTATTCAAGCTGTTTGAAAACAAAATAGCGACACTGCAGCCGGATCTGGGATTTGAATTGTTTTTTCTGGAGGCACCGATTGTTGAGAATGTCTCTATAGAGCAGGAGCAGCTTTGGAATTTAGCCTTTAAAGAAAACGATGCTGAGGTAGCCGAACTTTTAGACCGGATAGCCGGGAAGGTTGGCGGGCAGGCCATCAACCGCTATTTACCGCAGGAAAGCCATTTACCGGAGCGGTCATTCAAACTGGCATCATCCATAGATGAAAAGTTGGAAACACCATGGCGCATCCTGCCCCGTCCTATCTATCTTTTACCGCATCCGGAACCGATAGAGGTAATGGTGCGCATTCCAGACTATCCTCCCCTGCACTTTCGTTATAACGGCACATTACATACCGTGAAAAAGGCCGATGGGCCGGAGCGCATAATAAATGAGTGGTGGTATAAAATGGGCCTTAATCGGGATTATTACTGTATTGAAGACGAGGTGGGAAGGCGCTACTGGCTCTTTCGGCTGGGAGACTACAACAGCAACGAACCAAGATGGTTTATACATGGCTTTTTCGCCTGATTAAATTAAAGAAGATGAGCTATACAGAACTACAGGTTACAACAAACTTCAGCTTTTTACGCGGTGGTTCACATCCCGAAGAGATGGTTGACCAGGCTGCCGCTTTAGGATATACCGAAATTGCCATTACCGATCGCAACACATTGGCTGGCATTGTGCGTGCTCATTCCGCAGCCAAAGGCAAGAATATTCGCATTATACCAGCATGCCGTCTGGATCTCCTGGACGGTCCAAGCTTATTAGCCTATCCTACAAACAGAGAAGCTTATTCAAGGCTATCTGCCCTGCTTTCAGAAGGCAACCTAAGAGCAGAAAAAGGCGAATGCTATCTATATAAAGCCGATGTGTTCCGGTGTGCACAAGGAATAAAATTTATTGTGGTGCCACCGTCATCTCTTAATGCTGCTTTCGACTTTGACCTTCACTTTAAAGCTGCTTTGCGGGAATACCGAAAAGCTTTTGGAAACGATGTCTATCTCGGAGCTATTCGCTCTTATCAGACGAACGACAGCAAAATACTGTATCGGCTGGCGCAGCTTTCAAAGCAACTCTTTATTCCTATGGTTGCTATGAATGATGTGCATTATCATGAACCCGGACGTAGGGAGCTACAGGATATCCTTACTTGTATCCGTGAAAAATGCACCATTTATAATGCCGGATTCAAGCTCTGCCAGAACGCGGAGCGGTATATAAAGCCCATAAAGGAAATGCAGCGTTTGTTTGCAAAGTATCCGGAAGCTATTACCAGGACACAGGAGATAGCAGCCGCCTGCCAGTTTTCGCTTAATGAACTACGGTACTTTTACCCTGAAGAGATCACAAACGAAGGAAGAACACCACAAGAAGAACTGACTTATTTGGCATGGAAAGGAGCAAAGGATATCTATGGAGAAACGCTTCCGCAAAAAGTGGTCAGTGCGATAAATTATGAATTGAAGTTTGTTGAGGAAATGGATTATGCCCCTTATTTCCTTACTGTTTATGATATTGTCAGGTATGCCAGGGAGCAGAATATACTTTGCCAGGGCAGAGGCTCAGCAGCCAATTCCACTGTTTGCTTTTGTCTGGGGATTACTTCTGTAGATCCTACCAAGTTTGATTTGCTATTTGAGCGTTTCATATCGTCTGCCCGCAATGAGCCACCTGATATTGACGTAGATTTTGAGCATGAGCGGCGGGAAGAGGTTATTCAATACATCTATGAGAAATACGGGAGAGACAGAGCGGCCATTGTCGCAACAGTCACTCAGCAACACCAAAAAGGCGCGGTTCGGGATGTGGCAAAAGCAATGGGATTATCGCTTGATGCCATTAACCGCCTGTCAAATTCTATCTGGGAATTTACCGATGAATGGTTTGAAGGCAAACAAATATCCGCCCAGGGCTTCGACCCAAACGATCCTCATCTTGTTAAGGTATTAGATCTTACACACCAGTTCATGGGCTTTCCAAGGCAGTTAGGACAGCATACCGGCGGCTTTGTCATTACAAGAGGCAAACTAACAGATTTATGTCCCATCCTTAATGCCCGCATGGAAAACCGAACCTGTATAGAATGGAATAAGGACGATATCGATGCTTTAGGGTTTTTAAAAATCGATGTGTTGGCCTTAGGAATGCTTACTTGCATTCGCAAGGCCTTCGATCTGGCAAAGGAACATTATGAGCTGGATCTGACTCTGGCTAATATTCCTCAGGATGATCCAGCCGTTTATAAAATGATAAGCGATGCTGATACGATTGGTGTATTCCAGATCGAAAGCCGGGCGCAGCAATCTATGTTACCAAGGCTTAAGCCGAACTGTTTCTATGATTTGGTGATTGAGGTTGCAATTGTCCGTCCAGGCCCTATTCAGGGTGATATGGTACATCCGTACTTAAGAAGAAGGAATAACAAAGAAAAAGTGGAATATCCTAAAGAGGAGCTCAAAGAAATTTTAGGTCGAACGTTAGGCGTTCCATTGTTTCAGGAACAGGCAATGAAAATTGCTATTGTTGCCGCCGGCTTTACAGCCACGGAAGCAGATGAGCTCCGTCGGGCAATGGCGACCTTTAAGCTAAAGGGACTGGTAACAAGGTTTGAAAAGAAGCTAATCGATGGCATGATCGGAAACGGCTATACAGAAGAATTTGCAAAACGAGTATTCAAGCAGCTTGAAGGTTTTGGCAGCTATGGATTTCCTGAAAGCCATGCGGCAAGCTTTGCCTTGCTGGTTTATGTGTCTTCCTGGATTAAATATTATTATCCGGATGTATTTGCATGCGCACTATTGAATAGTATGCCTATGGGGTTTTATGCTCCCTCACAGATTGTGATAGATGCTCAAAAGCATGGTGTTGAAGTGCGGCACATTGATATAAACTATTCCTTTTGGGATAATACGTTGGAAGAGCAAAGGGGCAAATACCGGGTTTTGCGCCTCGGTTTCAGACAGATCAAGGGCCTACGTGAAGAGGACATGCAAATACTGAATGCAGGAAGAATGAGCGGTTATAAAGACATTCCCGCTATGATGAATGCTGCAGTGCCTTTAGCTGCCCTGGAAAGATTGGCTGATGGTGACGCCTTCCGCTCTATTGGTCTGGATCGTCGCCAGGCAATATGGGAAGTGTCCGCTCTGGCAGATCGCCCTATCGGAATGTTTGAAGGACAATCAACAGGTAGTATATCAGAGCAATCTGTGCAATTACCCCTAATGAGATTATCAGAACACGTTGTTCACGACTATAGTACAATGGGATTATCCTTAAAAGCACATCCTGTCAGTTTTGTCAGAAAGCAACTTATGCATTATCACATAATATCGACCAGAGACTTATCCGATATTAAAGATGGTACATTAGTACGTGTTGCAGGCCTTGTGTTGGTTCGGCAAAGGCCTGGCACAGCCGGAGGTGTCTGTTTTATTACTGTTGAAGATGAAACCGGTGTTGCCAATCTGGTTGTCTTCCGAAATCTGTTTGAAAAATACAGAAAGGAAATCCTTCATTCGCGCCTGCTAATGATAGAAGGTAAGATTCAAAAAGAGGAGGCTTTGATCCACGTGGTTGTCAGACATTGCTACAACCTCACAAGCTTATTAGGTGATCTTACTGCACCAAATGAACAGCCTCTCGCAGAAACACTGTCGAGAGCAGATGAAAAAGATGACTCAATGTTTCCTACACAGAACAAACGGACACAGATACGAAAGGTTGTGCAAGGAGAAATGTTTCCCGCTGGAAGGAACTTTAAATAGCATTATTTCTCATAAAGACATTCGTAATATCATCTCATACACAGACGTTCCCTTCAACACCTGCAAGAGCTCGAAAGATCCGGCATTTTGCTAGTAGAAGTACCAAAAAATAGAAAGCTCCCTGGCGGAGCTTTCTATTTAAAGTGAATATCTTCTCAAGCATTGCTCTTCGTAAGTCTTGGGACAACAACATTCTGAAGCAAATGGTACATACCAAATAAAATAACACTCCCTGTAAGATCGCCGATCAGAGTGTTTTTGTAAAACGGCACTGCAAGTACATAAGTGTTTACCAAGCCGCTAAGCGTCATCCCATACCAACCTTGCAGCCACACTCCAAAATTAGAAATCAGAAAGAAAGCTGTAGATGAGGCCAGGGTGAAACCCAGCACCTTTACTGCGCTGATACCTTTCATACGGAAACCGATCATAGTCGCAGCAATAAGCCCTGCATATGTAAAGAATTGGGAGATGCTGTAAAACCCTTGTGTATTTGTAAAGAACTGGAAATACACATCAGCACTGAACTGAGCGAGCAAAGGCAAGAGAAAAGCAAACCGCTTGTCCTTTACAACAGCTCCGGAAAATAACCCTAAAGCGGCGATGGGTGCAATATTCCATATATGCGCTTCATTGAAAATAACACGTGATGAAGCGGCTAGTAAAACCAGTACCGTTGCAAGCAGAATATTCGTATAGTTCTTCTTCATTGTTCTAAGAGTTGTTACTGCAAATATACTTTGGTTAGTGCAAAGTCAAAAGATGGTTTTAAACATATCCACAAAAACGAGGGGTTGCATAAGCAACCCCTCGTTTTTAACACCTTTTCGATTAATTATAAACCTCTGCCGTGACATTGTTTATATTTCTTACCACTTCCACAAGGACAAGGATCGTTACGTCCTATCTTAGGTCCTGCCTGCACTGGTGTTCTCTTTACAGCCGCTCCGCCATCATATATATCCTGTTCATCTGCAGCGTAGTCCTGTCCTGCTTCTTCCACTTCATTTCTATTAGATTGAAGTTGACTCATGTCTGTATGCTGTGGCATATCCTGAGCAACCTGTGGCGGTGCTTCCTGTACCGGAATACCTGCCCTTAACAGGAAGGAAATAATATTGCGATTGGTTTCCAGCAACATCTGTTTGAACAGATTAAACGCTTCAAATTTGTAGATCAGCAACGGATCTTTCTGCTCATAAGAAGCCATCTGAACTGAGTGACGCAGATCATCCATTGCACGAAGATGGTCTTTCCATGCATCGTCGATCATTGCAAGCGTCATGCTCTTTTCAAGGGTTTGGATAATCGGGCGCCCTTCTTGTTCTACCGAAAGCTGCAATGGAGCATAAACCTGAATGCCGCGAATGCCATCAGTAAACGGAATGACGATATTCTCTACCCTATCTCCGTTTTGCTCCAGTATTTGCTTCAATGTAGGCAACATCTGCTCGCGTACAGAGGTCCATTTGCGATTATAGAAGTCCTTAGCCTGATGGTATAATTTATCCTCCACTTCGCGCATATCGGCCTTATCAAAGCCCTCTTGCGGAGTCTCCGGCTCAATTGCCAGGTGCTTCATCACTTCAATGCGGAAAGCTTCGTAATCGCGGTTTTCTTCAAACTGACCGACGATATCAGCGCAAACATCAAACATTGCATTATCCAGATCGATGGTAAGGCGGTCACCAAATAGTGCGTGACGACGACGCTTGTAGATCACATCGCGCTGTGCATTCATCACATCATCATACTCAAGCAAACGTTTACGAATACCGAAGTTGTTTTCTTCAACTTTCGTTTGTGCACGCTCAATAGATTTGGTGATCATTCCATGCTGCAGTACCTCTCCTTCCTTGTGCCCCATCTTATCCATCAGCCCGGCAATACGCTCAGAACCGAAGAGACGCATCAGGTCATCTTCAAGCGAAACAAAGAATGTGGAAGTACCCGGATCTCCCTGACGACCTGCACGACCACGCAACTGACGATCTACACGACGACTTTCATGACGTTCGGTGCCAATGATTGCAAGACCGCCCGCATCCCTTACGCCTGGTCCGAGCTTAATATCTGTACCACGACCAGCCATGTTGGTGGCAATGGTTATAGAGCCTGCAAATCCCGCCTCGGCTACTATCTGCGCTTCTCTTGCATGTTGTTTGGCATTCAACACGTTATGCGGAATCTTCTTTTGCTGTAGCATTCTGCTCAGTAACTCAGAAACCTCCACCGAGGTAGTACCAACCAGCACCGGACGACCTGCATTACGCAAAACTTCTATCTCATCAATCGCAGCTTTATATTTTTCACGTTTAGTCTTATAAACGAGGTCTTGCTGATCTTTCCGTGAAATAGGAAGATTGGTAGGAATTGTTACGACGTCAAGCTTATAAATTTCCCAGAACTCACCAGCTTCGGTTTCCGCTGTACCGGTCATACCGGCCAGCTTATGGTACATACGGAAGTAGTTTTGCAGCGTAACTGTAGCAAATGTTTGCGTAGCTGCTTCTACCTGTACGTCTTCTTTCGCTTCTATTGCCTGGTGCAGGCCTTCGCTATAACGGCGGCCTTCCATAATACGTCCGGTCTGCTCATCAACGATCTTCACTTTTCCCTCAATCACCACATACTCCACATCTTTTTCAAAAAGAGTGTAGGCTTTCAGCAATTGCTGGAGCGAATGAATGCGATCTGCCTTAATAGCATACTCCTGCAGCAAAGCATCTTTGCGTTGTTGCTTTTCTTCTGCTGTAGCAGATGATTGATCAATAGCGCCCAATTCGGTTGCTATATCCGGTAAGATGAAAAAGCTGGAATCTTCCCCGCTATCCGTAATCAACGCGAGACCTTTTTCTGTAAGATCAACGCCATTGTTCTTTTCGTCAATGGTAAAATACAGTTCGCTATCTACTTTAGGCATGTTGCGTTGCTGCTCGCCCATGTAGTGGTTTTCAGTCTTTTGAAGGATCTGACGGTTACCATCCTCACTTAAATACTTAATAAGTGCACTATTCTTTGGAAGACCACGATAAGCACGGTATAAATACAAGCCACCAGCTTCCTTATCAGTTTTGCCGTCAGCAATCAGCCTTTTTGCTTCTGTAAGGCTGAAATTGGCAACCTTTTTCTGCGCTTCAAGCAGGCGTTCTATACGAGGCTTCAATATATGAAACTGTTGTTCATCACCTCTTGGAACCGGACCTGAGATAATTAATGGAGTACGGGCATCATCGATCAATACACTGTCCACTTCATCCACCATAGCATAATGGTGCTTACGCTGCACCATTTCTTCCGGATGCTGCACCATGTTATCACGTAGATAATCAAAACCAAATTCGTTATTAGTACCGTACGTAATATCTGCCAGGTAGGCCTTACGACGCATAGGAGTATTAGGCTGATGTTTATCTATACAGTCGACTGTAAGTCCAAGGAATTCGAAAATAGGGCCGTTCCACTCCTGGTCACGACGAGCCAGATAGTCATTTACCGTTACCAGATGTACACCGGCACCTGCCAGAGCATTAAGATAAGAAGGCAGTGTAGAAACCAGTGTTTTACCCTCACCTGTTGCCATTTCGGCGATCTTTCCTTCGTGTAAAACAATACCACCGATCAATTGCACATCGTAATGCACCATATTCCATGTAACGGTACTGCCGGCGGCATCCCATGTATTGCGAAATATTGATTTATCACCATCTATACGGATATAATCTTTTTCCAGCGCAAGCTCCCTATCAAGATCAGTAGCCGAAACTGATATTTCCGGGTTTTCTTTGAAACGTCTTGCTGTTTCTTTTACGACTGCGAAAGCTTCGGGAAGGATTGCTTTAAGGATTTCTTCGATTTGCTCATCTCTCTGTTTGGTGAGTTTATCTATCTCATCATAAATAGCTTCGCGAGATTGAAGTGCTGCGTCTGTATCTGCTTCTGCCTCAGCCTTTTTTGCAGCTATCTGAGCGTCTACATCCTGCAGATGCTCTTTTATTCGCTGGCGAAATTCATGGGTTTTATTACGGAGCTGATCGTGAGTAAGAGACTGATACTGGTCGAAGGCACTATTGATCTTTTCGACGAGCGGAAGGATGCGTTTTACGTCTTTATCAGACTTATTACCACCAAAAATTTTTGAAAGAAAGCCAATCATTTTAATATTGTTGTTGTTTCTAAATGCGTTCCTGGGTCGTTATGACTTTCAAAACGGGCGTTAAGATAAATAAAGTATCAAAAGGTATGCAGCTTTTTTTTGCTGACAGGCTGGCATACAAAAGCCGCCAAAGCTACGCCAAACGCAGAATTTCGCAAAGTCAAAAGAACCGGCTGAAAGGCCTCAGAAAAAAAATTTAACCTTACCTCTTGCAGGGCAAGAAAATTTTTATGTATTTTGGAAAACAATTTTGAAAAACGCGCTTAATTATGAAAAGAACCTTCGTCCTCATTACAACTGTATTAGCAACGGTATTATTTACTAATAAGACATTTGCACAGAGTGAAGAGTTGATAAGAGTATACCGTTGGTACAATCCTGAGGATAAGAATTATGTTACCGTAGCCGAAGGCGAATACCAGGAAGGGCAAATGCTAAACTGGGGCTGGAAAGACAAAAACTTAGTGTTTTTTGCTTACCGTACTCCGGGTCCTGATCGCGTAGGCGTCAATGCATGGTTCAATCCTGTAACAAAAGACTACATCAGCGTAGCTGAAGATGAGTACACAGATGATCAAATGATCAAGATGGGCTACAAAGATAAAAAACCTCAATTCTATGCTTTAACCCGCCGCGGACCTAACACCGTTGCCGTTTATCGCTGGAAGATTGAAAAGACAAACGACTGGGTTTCTGTTCCTGATGATGGACATACTGATGCTTATCTGAAAAAAGGATATCGTCATAAGACCTTCCAGTATTTCGGCATCCCTCGTAGTACCGATGCTGCGATCTACAATCAGCTGTAAAACCAGATTTCAAGAAATAATAAAGCAGGCTGCATCACTATGGTGCAGCCTGCTTTATTATTTACCGACGTCGTTCATATCCAACATCCTCACCTTCAGGGCGACCGCCAGGCGATGCGCTGAGGCGAAAGGGCAAAACTGTATTAACTATTTCATGGAAGGAGCAGTGAATAATGACGAAATACGCGCCTTCGCGGAAGGGCTCATCTCTATATTTACCAACTTATAACACCTGTACAATAAGAAATTTGAGATATTGAGTATTGGGAACATGCCAAAGAATCGGATGGTCGGCAGCCTGGGTCTGCCATGTTACCTGTCTCAGCTTTCGCTTGGCGTCTTTGGCAGCCATATCAATCGTTTTTAAAAACAACTGCGGATCTACAAGATTAGTGCAGGATGCGGTGACAAGAAAACCGCCGGGCCTGGTCAGTTTCATTCCGCGTAGATTGATTTCCTTATATCCGGCAATTGCTTTCTGGATGTTTTCTCTGCTTTTTGTAAACGCAGGTGGGTCCAGCATTACGACATCATATTTCTTTCCTTCTTTACCCCACTGCTTCAGGGCGTCAAAGGCATTTACTGCTTCAAATTTGCAAACATCTTCAAAACCATTAAGCACGGCATTTTTTCTTGCCGTATTTACCGCATTCTCAGAAATATCGAGTCCCAAAACAGACTTTGCACCGTAATGCGCCGCGTGAAGGGCAAAAGTACCTGTGTAGCAGAACGCTTCGAGAACGTCGGCATTTTTTACTATGTGCTGAATGGCCCTTCGGTTGTCTTGCTGATCCAAAAAATACCCGGTCTTTTGACCGTTTTCAATATCAACATGAAATTTCAATCCATTCTCATTCAAAATAATATTAGTGTCAAAAGGAGCGGACAAGAAGCCCTTTTGCTGCGGCAGGCCTTCTAGTTCACGAACAGGCACATCATTTCTTTCATAAATTCCAGCGGCCGGGACCGCGATGGATGACGTAGACGCCCGGCAGGAACGCGACGTTGATGCGATGGCCGTGCGCGCGACACCACGCCG
>DATJDP010000164.1:0-4192 GCA_035497355.1 Flavipsychrobacter sp. | reverse complement strand
CCGCTGCGGAGCTTTGGCGAGCAGTCACGCGAATGTCGCGCATATTTGCGCTAACATCTCGCTTTTCTTGAGCCAGGGATAGAACACCATCCTCATATTGCTATCGAGATCGTAAGTATTGAAACCGGGATTGCCACCGCTGCCGGGATGCAGGGAATCTACCATTCTCGGAAGTATCCATAGCAACGGTATCATTAAAGCAAAGGCAAATACATTATATACCGCACTGATCTTTGCTCTCTTCTCCTCATCTTTCATACCGCCGCGCAGTACCAGGTAGGCAAAATAGATAAGCATACTGATGGCAGTACCCAGTTGCTTCGGATCATTGCTCCATGGCTCACCCCAGGTAAAGTTTGCCCACTCCATACCGGTAAGCATGCCTAAAACGCTGAAAAAGATACCGACTTTAGTAAATTCTGAAGCGTAGATGTCGTCGCGCAGATCAGAGGTCCGCAAATATTTGATGGAGTAAATAAAAGAAACAAGGAAAAGGATAATCATTGTAAACCACATCGGTACGTGGAAGTATAGATTACGGATTGTCTCGTTAATGATATTAAGTGCGGGGACAGGCATTAAAAAGCCCGCTACAACTGTATATCCGAGTAAAAGCACACAAACAACTTTCCACCACGATTGGCGCATCTTACTTTAAAAATTTTGGCAAAGGTAAATGATTAACGGTCAATCTCCGTCACGCTGACCAATATCAGGTTTTATCGCAGCGGTTGTTGCCGTTAATGAGGCGCTGCCAACGGAATGACCATCTTGCTGCTTTTGCAATGTGCCAGTAGCGAAAGAGGGAAATGATATCAATCACTTATCAAGCCGCCTAACATCATGATTTACTCTATTTCTTAAAAATAGATTTGCATCAAACGACTGCAAAATGGCGAGGATACTACATTCCCGATATCAGAAGGAAGATTTGCTGGGCCTTACCGAGAGGCTGGACCGGGACTACTACGAGGTAATAGATGAACTATGCAAACCAGCAGCCACTCATGCAGCAGCCATCCAGGAATTGCCGGAAACAGAAAACGACGCAAATACAACGCTCTATATAAATCTGTGCATAAAGCTGATAGAAGAGATCCGGTTTCAAATCAGAATGCGGCGGCAAATCGTAATTCCCTATCTCCATCAACTGTTGAAAAAGTTGAACAATAAGAATCCTTGTGAAAACGGGATTGTACAAAACGACCTTATTGCTGATACCGTAAAGGAAGCGCACGATAAGATACGAGAGATCCTTTCGCGATTGCAACACCTCGCTAAACCGCTGTATCTGGATATTGCCCAACCGCTACCATATAAGATTCTGCGGAATGAGATCATGATCATTGAAACGGCTCTTACCGAGCTTTTTTACCTGGAGGAGGCGATTCTGTTGCCAAAAGCAATGGAAGTACGAAACAGGATCGATAACAATGCCTGAGGAAGGAAGAGCCCAGGTTATCAATATTTCAGCATTTCTCTGACTGAGACAGTTTACTGAACAGACACCCTTCGGGAAGCCCTAGACTCGCTTTTGGATGTCTTAAAAGACTTTTTGGATGTCCAGAACTAGTTTTTGCATGTGTCAAAATAAGTTTTGTATGTCTTAAAATAGTTTTTGCATATCCAAAACTTCCTTTTGCATGTCCAGAAACAGTTTTTGCATGTGTCAAAACAACTTTTGCATGTGTCAAAATAGGTTTTGCATATCCAAAACTTCCTTTTGCATGTCCAAAAACAACTTTTGTATGCGTCAAAATAAGTTTTGCATGTTCAGAAATAGTTTTTGCATATCCAAAACTTCCTTTTGTATATCCAAAAATGGTTTTTGCATGTGCAAAAAGAACTTTTGCATATGCAAAAATGCCCGTACCGCCAGTGTAATCTAAGCGGTGTCAGCTCACCGTATAAAACTAAAGAAGCTGCATCGACAGGATGCAGCCTTTCCTTCTTCAACAACATCCTTATTTCATAATTACTAACTTTTGCGTTTGACTGGCTCCGTTGCTATTAACAGTAACAAAATAGAGGCCGGGGCTCAGCGTTGCAACGTCTATAGGTGCATTTTGCATACCTGTCTGCAATTTCAGGTCGCGTGCCATTACCACTTTACCGCTTATGTCCGTAATCTTCATATTAGCTTTCGTATTGTCCATTCCCTCAAGACGGGCATAGAACATTTTGGCCGCTGGATTAGGATAGATAGTGAAGCTGCCGGCACTATTACCCTGTGTATTATTGATGCCTGCAGGAGCGCCTAAGGTATTGAGGGTAGTGTTGGTAATTACAGGTTCATTATAGTCGAAGTAGATCGCGGCGTTGTTGGTAAAGGTTGTTCCAAGAGCGAGGTTCTTCTTCGTATGGATGGTATAAGTGAGCATACCGTTGCTACCCATATCATTCAGACCCTGAGATGGCAGATTAATATTATTAAAAGTAAACTTCACCACACCATTTTCATCCATAGTTACTACGCAAGGATGCGATTGATAAACAGGACGAAGCGTGCTCCAGTCAAGATCAGCATCAAGCGTATCCAGCACTACTACTTTTTGTGCGTAGTAAGTTCCTGTATTCTGAAAGTGAACCATATATTCCAGTACGGAATCGCTTGGTGTTATCAGTCCATTATTTCCTGTACCCTGTGGTAGTACTTCCTTAAAGTTAGGATCGAAAGAGCCAACAGTAACAGAGGTGGAATAATTCACATTATTCCACGGAGAATAGTCATTAAGCCAGTTACTTATAGGGGCTGTGTAGGCAATAGAGTCTTTAAACAGAAGGCTGGTGCTCAATGGGATGTTCGTAGGGACGGAAAAGTCGGAATATACAGAGCTTGCCGCTCCCGGAGCAAGGGAAAGGGGGCTCAAAGAGAAGTAATTGCCACTACCCGTAAACACGCCAGATGGCAAAAATGAAGGCGCGCCAATCTGATTGTCTGTTTCGAGGCCGCCCACAATGTTTGGCTCCGTCACGGTGCCATCGTTGCTGATGATAGTAACTGTGTTATATATGTTTCCAGGCACTGGTTGATTATAATCCCATGTGCTGATATGCATGTCGTGAATCGGATTGATGATATTAGCGAAATCTGCCGTTTGCACACAGCCGGAAGAAGCAGTAATACTTTGACTGATACTATTGCTCTGACAGCCTGCCAGTGGATAATAAGCCAAAACGTTTTCTGACAGGGTATAATTTCCTGTAGGGACTTTAAAGGAATACACTCCGCTTCCATCGGTATAAGCGTATCCAAAGTTGCTGCAGTGGATCATGATATTGGGAATACCAGCCTCACCGGCATCCTGCGTACAGTTTCCATTTACATCGTCATAAACGGTTCCGGTAATAGTGCAATAGCATGATGTACCTGCAGGATTGTAAGGCACGAAGTTCATTTGATCTTGTACGCAGCCATTGGCATCAGATACATGAACCCAATAGTTGCCGGGTGCAAGGTTATTGGCCGTTGCTGTATTGCCGCTATTGCTCCAGCTATAGGTATAGGGTGCTGTTCCACCGGTAGGTATCGCGGTAGTGGCACCATCGCTTGCATAGATGCAGCTTGCCTGTGTGGTATTGAAGCCTATAGAAATAGGGGTAGTACTTGTGAGTGTCTTGGTTTTTGTAATAGAGCAGCCGACATTATCGGTAATGGTAACCGTGTAAGAGCCTGAAGTGAGGCCATTAACCGTAGAGTTAGTAGCGCTATTGCTCCAGCTATAGGTATAAGGAGTTGTACCGCCTGAAGGAGTGACGCTGATAGAGCCGTTTGCAGCGGTACAGCTTGGGTTTGTAAGCGCAAAGGTTGGGGTAATGACGTTTACAGGAGGTACGGTTACGGTTCCTGTTCTTACGCATCCATTAGCATCAGTAATATGGAAAGAGTAATTACCAGGAGCGAGACCGGTAGCAGAAGTACCTGTTTGTGCTGGCGAGGTATTCCAGATAACAGTGTAAGGAGCAACGCCACCGCTGATCGTTAAGCTAGCCGAACCGGTTGCAGCTGTACACGAGCTGGGTGTGGCAGACTGAGTTACTGTAATGGGGCTATTGGACACTACGGAGGTATAGGACGTACCGGTACAACCATTGGCATCGGTTACCGTTACGGAATAGTAGCCTGCTGCAACATTATTTTGGGACTGTCCCGTACCGCCGTTACTCCATAAATAGGAATATGGTGGAGTAC
>DATJDP010000163.1:0-8288 GCA_035497355.1 Flavipsychrobacter sp. | reverse complement strand
GTATTTGATGAAACTTCAAAAGCTTTCAGTCACGCTATTGAGGGATTGACAGGGCGGGATCTACGGGTCCACGAACTGGGAGATGCCAGTTTCGAGCAAACGTTTGTGGCAGCCCCCTCTCCTATCAACAGTGGCCTTGGTCCTGTATTCAACAATGTTTCCTGCATATCCTGCCATCACAATGATGGTAAAGGGGTACCTACTTCCGGCTATGTCAACTCTTCTCTATTGTTTCGCATCAGTACCGACGGAGCTAATGAGTTTGGCGGCCCACTAGCAGTAAGCGGCTATGGCAACCAGGTGCAGGATATGGCCATCTTCGGCTATCAGCCGGAGGCAAAGATCAGCATCAGCTATAGCAATGTTCCGGTGGCTTATCCTGATGGCAGGGAAGTTCAGTTAAGAAAACCAACTTACTCCTTGCAGCAGATGTATGCTTCCATCACGGGCAATTATCATCTTTCTCCGCGCATGGCTCCTCCGGTTTTCGGACTGGGTCTGCTGGAGAATATCCCTGAATATACACTCCTTGCCTTTGCCGATGAAAATGATGCAGACGGCGATGGCATTAGTGGAAAGGTCAATTATGTTTATAATCCGGTTACTAAAAGAAAAGAGCCCGGACGTTTTGGTCTGAAAGCAAATACTCCTAATGTGCTTATCCAGGTGGCCAGTGCTTACCAGCAGGATATGGGCGTAACCAGCAGTATCTTCCAGCAGGAAAGCTGTGAGGGACAGGTGCAGTACGATACGCAAGGTGATGACCCTGAACTGGCAGACAGCACGCTCAATGCTGTAGTTTACTATATACAAACCCTGGCGGTGCCTGCACGCAGGGACGTAACAGATGTGGAGGTGAAAAGGGGACAAGCGCTGTTTACGCAGATTAACTGCTCGGGCTGTCATAAACCTACAGTGCAAACCGGTGTAGACCTGGCGATACCACAGTTATCCAATCAGCGGATTCATCCTTATACCGATTTGCTACTGCACGATATGGGCGATGGACTTGCAGATCAGTACACTGACTTCCTTGCCAACGGAAAAGAATGGCGTACCGCTCCTTTGTGGGGAATAGGCCTGTTTGAAAAGACAAATGGCACTCCTTACTACCTGCACGATGGTAGAGCCCGTACGATAGAAGAGGCAATATTGTGGCATGGAGGTGAGGCGCAAACATCCCGCGATGCGTTTATGAAGCTTTCGCAGACGGACAGAAATGCGATGATCCGGTTTATTAAATCGTTGTAATACAATAGCAGTAGTCGTGGCACGGTGTTTTATACCATAAGAGTATAAGATCGGAACATGGAATAGAGATGAACGGATGATGAGGACTACGATGATAATGAAGATTGAAGTGAAGATTAAAACATAAAGAAGGCTGCAAAACGCAGCCTTCTTTTTTCGCTATACGGCCCCGGCTTTTAGCTTTTCTATCGCTTATACTGGCACAGTATTGCAACTGTTTGGTGAGAGGACAAGGCTTTGTGAAAAGAAAGTGAGGATGAGAAGAGAGGAAGAGGCTGTCCGACCGAATGGCGAAAGCCATACAAAGAAGGCTATGCAATCGTGCGTAGCCTTCTTCCTTTGTAGTACTGAAAGTCTTCGGGTTACTAATGCTGAATCCTGTGGCAATGGTTACAAACCTCCCCTGGTAATGATAGCTTATGCAACTTCTCTTCACAGCTCCCCTTCTGATTCTTTACCCGCCACTTCCGCGTGTTTCCATCTGCGTTGGAAACATGCAGGAGAGCGATGTGTATGTTTCCAACGGCGATAGAAACATACCAAAGAGACAATCGTATGTTTCTAACGCAAATGGAAACATACACAAGAGATTTCGGTATGTTTCCAACTTCAGTGGAAACATTCCGAAGTGAGGTCCGCATGTTTCCAACGTAAATGGAAACATACCAAAGAGGTTTCTGTATGTTTCCAACCTCAGTGGAAACATACAAAAGCGAGTCCCGTATGTTTCCAACGCCGATGGAAACACACAAAACAGATCTTGTTTGATCCCGAAGCGGTTCTGTCTTGAAACCTTTCGTTATCTACTATTCCCTTTGGAAGAAAAGCTGGTTTAGATGCTGCCCTGGTTTATCTCCACGAGGGTTTGAGACATCTGATATCCCCGTTATGAAAAGCCGCTGCCTCGTCGTTTCCTCAAATCGGTGCTACCGGTTGTCACGGCGGCCTGGATCAATATCAAAGAAGCACTTTGTCTCTACGCCGTGTCCCTTATGTTGCAGCAAAAGAGCTTACCTGCAGTATATCCAGGAGTTTGACTTAGCTATTTACCCCGTATTGTCAATACTACCGGCATCGTACAGTTGCCAATGTTGCGGTTGCGTCTTAATTTTAGCCTTCTTATGAGAAAGAATATGCCGCTTATTACCATACGGACGCATTGTCAACTCATCAAAACTCTTTAACTCCTATGCGTGAAGTAGTATTAAAAGTGCATCACATACCCATCCCGGAGCTTATCCAGCTGGCAAAGATGGTGCGTTCCCGATTTATAGAGCATGCAGACGTATTTCCGAATCCACCTATATCCTTGCCGAGCCTGAAGCAGGAAATTGAAGCCCTGGCAAGCTGTGAACAGGAAATGATTGCCCGCAACTATAGTAAAAAGCTGGAACGTGACAGTCATGCCGCAGCCGTGGTTTCAGATCTGAAGCTGCTAAGAATCTATGTATCTCAGGTGGCAAATGGCAACGAGACGATTATAAATATGGCTGGCATGGGTTTGAAAAGGCCGTCAACAAGTACGAGCCATACGCCGCCTATTTCCATCCTTTCTTTAACTCCCCTGAAGGAAGCGGGAGCCATCAGGATAATGATAAAAAAGGAGCGGCTGCATAGAGGAATAATAGTAGAGATCAACCGCGACCTTCATGGCGGAGGCGAATGGAAGGAGGTAAGCACGCATTCTGAGAGCAATATCAAAATCAGAGGGCTGACCAGCGGAGAGCTGGTATGGGTAAGGGTAAGAGCCATCGCTACGAGAGGCAGAATGACCGACTGGACAGCGCCACAGAGTGTAAGGGTGACATGATTATGCTGCCTGACGGGCTGAATAAATGACTACCAGCAATTGTGAGACAGGCGAAAAATCCATCCATCAAAGGCGTGTTTCACATTAAATTCCCTGTTTTGCAAATGATTTTTCCCGATTAAGAAGCTATAAGGCAAGGGATTGAAGTTTTTTTGCGCCAAAAATCCACGCGTGAAAAAACTGTTTTTATTTATCTGTCTGCTACCTACTCTTCTTTTTGCTCAAACAGGAACGATAAAAGGAATTGTAACAACTGTTGATGGTAAACCAGTGGCACATGCAAGTGTAGTGCTCAAAGGATCAAGTCTTGGAACGCAGAGCAATGAAGCGGGCACTTTCATTCTGTCACAGGTAAAAACCGGACAATATTCACTTATCGCGTCCTATGACGGGCTCACAACTGTGAAACAAGTTGCAGTTTCTGCTGATACAACCACAGAGATCAAAATTGCGCTGCGGCATCATGCACGACAACTGCAGGAAGTAGTGGTAGGAGGATATAAGACCAGCAATGAAAAAACCACGTCTATAGGCAAAGTACCAATAGCATCTGGGGATCTGCCACAGAGCATCGCGGTAATAGGACAGCGGATGATACAGGACCAACAGGCACAACGCCTTAGTGATGTGATAAAGAATGTAAATGGTGTTTACCTTTCAAGCACAAGAGGCAATGTTCAGGAAAACTTTTCTGCCCGTGGATATAGCTTTTCGAGCAGTAATATGTTTAAGGATGGCTCTCGTGTAAATACGGGGGTCATGCCGGAAATAAGTTCGCTGGAAAAAGTAGAGATACTGAAAGGAAGTGCAGCGATCCTTTACGGAAACGTAGCTCCGGGCGGGATTATTAACATGGTGACAAAGCAACCGAAGTTTGAACGGGGCGGAGAAATTTCTATGCGATTTGGCAGCTATGACCTCTACAAGCCTGCCATCGATTTCTATGGACCGCTATCGAAAAAACTTGCCTATCGCGTTAATGGCACGTATGAAAATGCTGGCAGCTATCGCAATCTTCCATCCCATTCACAGCGGTATTATATCAATCCCTCTTTGCTGTACAAACCAGATGCACATACTGAGATATTAGTGCAGGCAGACTATTTGAAGCACAACTTTACTCCCGACTTCGGCATTGGCACTTATGACAATACGAAGATTCCTGATGTGCCAAGAGGAACATATTATGGAACACCATGGCAATATGCCAAAACACAACAAACATCTGCAACAGCAACCTTAAAGCATGAGATCAGCGATTTGTGGCAGCTAAACGCTTCTGCTTCCTACCAACAATACGACCGTGACTATTTTTCTACGGAAAAGATTCAGGCTATCGCAAATGGTGACTGGGCACGTTCTCTAAACAAGCTAAAAAACCACGAACAGTATTATACCGCACAATTAAACATAACAGGTAAATTTAAGACAGCAGGCATCCGGCATACACTTCTTACAGGTGTGGACGCAGATCGCTATCTGACCCAAACCCATACATACGATCAGCCAAAAACCTATGATACCATTAACGTCTTTGACCCAAACAAGTATCAGGCAAGAACAGACATGCCGGTAACCAACGAAGTTCTTGTTGCCAGCACGCCAACTAACAGAATGGGAGTTTACATACAAGACCTTGTTTATCTCACTGATAAGATCAATCTGCTCGCGGGCGTACGATGGTCTTATCAAAACGCCAACCCTGTTGATACAGCATTTGCAACTGGCGACCACAGTAAGGGAAAAGCAAGCAAGGCAGACCAGGCGTTTTCACCGCGTTTAGGACTTGTGTATAAAGCTTCTGCTAATACATCATTTTTCGTGAGCTATGCTAACTCCTTTTCGGTAAACGCAGGAACGGATGTGTATGGTAATGCACTTCCTCCATCTATTATTGATCAATATGAAGCAGGTGTAAAAAACGACTTTCTTCAGGGAAAGGTCTCTGCAAATGCTACAGTGTACAGGATAATAAACAACAATCTTGCGCAGACAGCGATGTTTCAGGCAGATGGTATTACTCAGAACAGCAATACCAGTTTAAAAGAATTAACCGGACAGACTATGAGCGACGGTATAGAACTGGATGTAGCTGCACACCCACTTAAAGGAATGGATATATTGGCTGGCTACAGCTATAATTACATCCGTTATACTAAAACAGGTGACGCTAAGGGGAACTACATAGAGGGTGAACGACTTATCAATAATCCTGCGAGTACCGGCAACGCAAGCCTCTTCTATACCGTGCAAAGCGGAAAGGTAAAAGGTTTGAAATTAGGTGCTTCTGCTTTCTATACGGGACGGAGATTTGCCGGCTTCAACAATACGAAGGAACAAACACAGGCTTATAAAAGAAATTTTGAGGTGGGTGGCTTTACAACTATAGATTTTAGTCTTGGCTATTCCTATAAAAGGTTCACGCTGCTGGCAAAGCTCTCTAACCTTACGAATACTATGAACTATTATGTTCATGAGAATTATAGTATCAATCCGATTGCACCTAGGCAGTTTATGGCAACTGTCTCCTATAAGTTATATTAAAAAGACGCAAACACTGGCTTTAAAGGAGGGCGGTAAACGGCATTTAGCTGACTCAAGGTTTTGCTGATAGTTTTTATTCATTCATATTTGCATAATAAAAACTGAAACTAAATGAAAAAGCAATCATTTTTACTTGTTGCAGGTTCTTTACTGACCCTTGCAGCATGCCAAAACAACGCAAATGAAGGTGGCAATCAGGCTCAGATAGACTCTATGGTAAACATGCGGGTAGAAGAACTAAGAGTGCAAATGATGGCGCAAAATGATTCTATCATTAATGCAGAATCACAGAGAAGAGCAGACTCCATCATTGCAGCAATGAAAGGAGGCAACACTGTGACTACTACCACACATAGAACCACAACCGTAAAGAACACACCGACTGGAACGAAAGCTACGACAACAACTGGTCGCGGGGGTGTAACGGACCGTCCCGGAGCCGACAACGGCACATCTAAACCTGTAACAGATCGTCCCGGAGCTGACAACGGAGGTAACAAGCCTGTTACAGATCGTCCCGGAGCTGATAAACACTAAATATGTAAAAAGAAAAAGGCTGCAAATTGCAGCCTTTTTTCTTTTTCACTTTAGTTAGACTATTGCTTAGTATACTGACCGTTACAAACATCATTAGTTGTGTTGTCGGAAGCAGTATAACTAAAAGTAAATGCTGTCGAAGACGTCAAGATCATTGTACCACTCAATGTCCTGCCACCACCAACACTTTGGCTTGATATAGTAATCGTTTTACCATCTGTGCTCATTGTTCCTGTAACAGTAACACTTGAGCCAAATCCGCCTGGGTTGGTAATAATTACATCATTAACTGCAGCTGTCGCAGTATTGATATTAATGGTAATGTTGTTGTAGGTTCCAGATGAACAAACATCCGTTCCTTTCCAGCTACCCAAAAAAGACTTTGTTTCGCAGTTCGCACCTTCGTATCCTGTAGGACACACACAACTACCACCATTACAAGTGCCACCGTTGTTACAAACTACGTCTTTACAATCGTCTTTTGTACAAGCCGTGTAGGTTACAGCAGCAAAAGCACCAAATGTCAGCATTGCCGACAACGCCATGTTCTTAATAGACTTCATAATCATTCAGATTTAATTTTTACGTTTTAGTTAAATGAGATGTCAAAGATAAAGCCAATATCAATTCTTCAAAAAGTTTATTGGGCTTCAGCATAAATTCTTCATAAAACCTATACCACTATCTTTGTCGGGACATGAAACTCAAGCTGCTGTTCCTTGCCATCCTTTCTTTTTACTTCAGTACAACTTCTTTTGGAACCAATTTCGTCTTCAATTATACACCCGGATGTCATCTCGCTTATCAGCAATACATGTCGCTAAACCTCGAAGAAGGGAATGCGCTGATCCGTAAAGAACTGATAAACAACCCCTACAACCTCATGGCAACTTATCTGGCAGACTACAGCGACTGCCTGCTGTTGCTGATGAACGGAGACAAACGGGATTATAAGCAGAGAGCCGGCCACCTCGACGAACGGATGCAACTGATTGAAAAAGGGGACAATAAAAGCCCCTGGTTTCGCCTTTGCAAAGCGGGGTTGTACTTTCACTGGGCACTTGTTTCTGTGCGTTTTGGGGAAAACTTTAAAGCCGCTACCACCTTCCGGAAGTCATTCCTGCTGCTAAAAGAGAACAATAAGCTATTTCCAAACTTCCCGCAGAACAAGATCTTTATGGGTGTGGAAGAAGCGGTTGTAGGCACCATACCGTCAGACTATCAATGGCTTGCAACTATTTTTGGCATGAAAGGGAACGTAAAGAACGGGATAAGCAAGATCAACAGCTTTCTCGACAAGGCCGATGCCAACACACCACTGAGAAACGAAGCAATTATTTTTAATTGTTACCTGAAATTTTACCTGCTTTCTCACCAGCAAGAGGTATGGAACTATATCAACAGCAACGCCTTCCCTACACAGAACAATTTGCTTCACGCATTTGTAAAAGCCAATCTGGCGCTCAACTACAGGAAGGGCACAGAAGCAGTGCAGGTTTTAAAAAATATGCAGTCGTCGGAAAATGCAAAGCAGTTCCCCATCCTCGACTATGAGATGGGCAATGCTTTGCTGCACGAATTGGATGATGATTGTACTTTCTATTTTAAACGGTTCTTATCGAGATACAATGGTCAGCTCTTCATAAAAGATGCTTATCAAAATCTTGCTTATGCAGCCTACCTGAAAGGCGATATAGGAATGGCTAATACCTACAGGAAGCAGATATTAGCAAAAGGAACAAAACAGGTGGACGCAGATAAACAGGCACAACGCTTTGGGGGAAATACGAACTGGCCGCCCTTACCTATTCTACAGGCCAGGCTTCTGACAGACGGCGGCTATTATCATCAGGCATTGCAAAAGCTACAGTCAGCAGATGTGCGACAATTCGGCATTGCAGACAAGCTGGAATATTATTTCTGGCTGGCGCGCAACTATGATGAAACAAATGGGGACAGTAAAGCCTTACAATATTACAGAACCGCTATAGACCTTGGCAAAACAAGGCAGGAACACTATGCAGCACGGTCGGCCTTGCAAATGGGAATGCTCTACGAAAAATCAGGCAATACGAACGAAGCAGTGAAATGTTACAATGAGTGCCTTTCCATGAGGAACCACGACTTTCAGGCAAATATTGATCAG
>DATJDP010000162.1:0-7693 GCA_035497355.1 Flavipsychrobacter sp. | reverse complement strand
CATTGTAGTAAAAAGCTTTGCACGTATCCATGAAACGAACCTGAAAAAGCAAGGTATGCTTGGTCTGACCTTTGCCAATAAGGAAGACTACGATAAGATACAGGAAGACGATACTTTCGATATTCTTGGACTTACGAGCTTTACACCGGGCGAACCGTTAACCATGATCGTACATCATAAAGACGGAACTTCTGACAGTTTGATTCTTAATCACACTTATAACAGCCAGCAAATCGAATGGTTTAAGGCTGGAGGTGCTCTGAACGTAATTCGCCAGCAGTTTGAGGAAAAGGTAGATGCGCAGACTGTGTAAATTTTTTAAAAAAGTTTTAAAGCCCGTAGCATTGAATTGCTACGGGCTTTATTTTTGCCATGAAGTTGATTGCGTGATGAAAGTTTAAGTAAATTAACTTCAAGTATTTTCGTGAAAAAGCACCCGCTATGTACAACCGCCTCTCTAGTCTGAAGAATTTTATTGAATGGAAAGCCTTCGGCGTATGCTCCGCTATAGGTGAACGGATAGGCGTTGCTACAAGCAGGATCAGGCTTTGGTTTATCTATATTTCATTCCTCACTTTAGGTTCTCCCATTATCATTTATATGGTGCTTGCCTTTTGGATGAACATGAAGCGATATATCTGGATGAGCAGAAGAAATCCCTTGCGCTGGCTGTAGGCTAACGAACGATCAGAAATTTCAATACCGCAGGAGCTTTTTTAGAAGCGTCTGTCAGCTTTATAAAATAAGTCCCTTCCGACAACTGGCTTACATCAATCTTGCCACCTTTGGCCAAGCCGCCGTTATCTATAACTCTTCCGGTTAGGTCAATAATTGAATAGGAGAGACTTCCCGCATTGTCAATACGCAGCACAGAACTGGCAGGGTTTGGATAGACCTTAAATCTGTCAGGCATTATATCCGCTATGCCTGTTATTGGAATAATACTGCCGCAATCAATACCATTTTTTCGGTAATAGATAAGCGTCTCCGATATAAAATGCCCGGCAGGATCCAAACATTCATCATGGCGGGTTCTTCCTAAGCCTTCTTTATACCTACTTTCTTCGAAGCAGAACTCGCCGAAAGGAGCGTAAAGGCTGCTGCTGTAAGAGTAGAGCTGTTTTGATAAGCAAAGCGAAGTATCACCTTTTATCGTAAGTACCATCGGATTCCATTTTTCTTCCGGCATAAAGATGTTGTGTAGGTTATCGACGGTGAACTGCTCTGTGGTATTACTAAATGTCCAGGTGCCGGGATTTTGATTGAAGGGAGGGTGATACGTTTTTGATTCTACCGAAATATGGTATTCTATGGTCGATGGGCTGGTCTGTATTTTATCGTAAACGGAATCTACATGCCAGGTCTTGGTGTCAACGCTATTGTACAGCTCGTCCTTCAGATATTCAAATACATCGCCTACATCCCAGTTATAGAGATCGGAAGAGGAAGGGAAAGCGTGTTGTATTAGCTGGTATGTTTTCAAGCTACCGGATACCAGGTCTCTTTTATCCATTAAGTAATCGTAACCCTGCTGATAGCTGCTGATGTTCGCAGGGTGGAACGGGAACATATATAGCGAGAATGTCTCAACGATCCCATGACCTTTACTGATCCGGATCGTTTTGTTATTAGCAAGATCTGCGGTGTTCGGTCCCTGCGCGCTATAGGCATTGATGGTAATTGACTTTACGGAATCTACGCTCCCAAAAATCGTCATGGTGTCTATAGAAGTGACCGTCGCAGTATAATACCGGTCCGATGTGTCATTGTACATTGTCCATGATGAGCCGAGTCCTGCCCGAGTTTGAAGAAACAGCGTATCGCCCCAGTAAGTATTAAATAATGTTGTTCCGTCTGATCTTATCACCACCTTATCGCCAAACCAGGATCCTTTGGTAGAGTCGAGTTGCTGCGGGTTTCCGGAAAAGGAGTAGCTGCCTCTCGGTGAGCGAAACAGGGTAAACGTTGTTTCGTTGCCTGATACGGACATAGAATCAATATGTACTCCTCTCACAAACTCATTCAGGAAAAATCTGTCCATTCCGTATTGCAAACACTGATAGTTTTGAGCAAAGCTACAGTGGGCTACGAGGCAGAGCAAAGAAACCAAGAGGGCTCTCATGAGTGTTTTTTATAAAGCAAATTACAAAAAATGTCAGTTGCTTTTTTATCAAGAACTCCATGAAAAGATTGGGGGTTAATGGTTGGAGCTAAGTCAGGCCATGGGCAGGGTGTGGCGGATATCCGATATTTTTTTGAGAAGTGCTAAACGCTGTAGTCCCTGTGTCGGACATCGAAGTACCATGGTCGGACCTCAAAGTGCCATGGTCGAACGCCGAAGTACCATGGTCGAGCGTTGAAGTACCATGGTCGGACATCGAAGTACCATGGTCGGACCTCAAAGTGCCATGGTCGAACGTTGAAGTGCCATGGTCGGACGACAAATTGCCATGGTTGAACACAGAACTTCCATGGTCGGACGTTGAACTGCCTTGGGCGAAGACTGAAGTACCTTGGTCAGATATCAAAGTGCCATGGTCGGACGACGTACTACCATGGTCGAACGACGAAGTACCTTGGTTTTATGTCGAAATTCATGCGATTAACACCGTAGTAGTACAACGTTCTTTAAATTTATAATAAAAAAATGGCAAGGGTTCAGGTACGGTACATAGTCAATGATGTTGACGAGGCCATAAAGTTTTATACGGAGCACCTTGGTTTTAAGCTGGAAATGCATCCGGCTCCGCCTTTTGCAATGTTGTGCCGGGATAGTCTGCGCCTTGTATTGAGCGCGCCGAATCCTGCGGCTGGGGGAGGGCAAGCTATGTCCGACGGTACTGTGCAGGCACCTGGGGGCTGGAATCGATTTGCAATCGAAGTAGATGACATAGCCGCTTTCGCTGAAACGCTGAAAAAGGAAGGAGTTCATTTCCGCAACGATATTGTTACCGGTGTTGGTGGAAAGCAAGTCATTATTGACGACCCGTCGGGGAATCCGGTTGAACTATTCCAGCCAACGCGGCCTGAAGCATATCTTGATAATAACAACCAGCACGATAAATAGTCTATTGCTTCGATATAAGCGGTTTACCGCCTTATCTCCACACTTTCCAGCAGCTTCTTCGTCGCTTTATCGTAAAAGTTCACCTTTCTTACGGAAAAGTATCGTGGTATGATGGCGGTTACAATAGGATGATCGTAGTAGGTGATCTTATGCTTTTCGTGCTTGATGTCACAATACACTTCAATAAAATTACCGGCTTTGGCTGCCTCCGGCTCAAACCTTAAGAAATATTGCTCCTTCGTAGGCGGTAATGCGATCACTATTACATGATGATAATCAAAATTGGGTGTATCGGGTCTGTTCATCAGCCCGAAGTGCTTAATGAAGTCCTTCCTGTTGCTGATCACCATAAAGTTCAATCCTTCCTTCAACTCGATCCTGTCGTCCAGATAATAGCCTGTTAATGGCTTGAGCTTAAACTTGCGTGGCTGTGCGTGCAGACTAATAGCGGCCAGTGAAAGAAGGATAGCGGCTATAAATTGTTTCAAATGACAGTTTTTAAAGAATAACTAAAATACAGAAACAATCTATAAATCCTTCTACGCCTTTCCATATTTCTTATCTTTGCATCCTATTTTTTACCTCAAAAAGACAACGGAGAGCACCATGCCAGTGTTACACAACCGAATCTCAAATGAGGAGCTGAAAGCGCGTATGCTTGCGGAAACAGAGCCGCGCAAAACAGTCTCCTTTTATCATTATTTCGACATCGCCAATCCACAGGAGTTTCGCGATGAGCTTTACAAGAAGTTTTATGAATTAAAAGTCTTTGGACGCATCTACATTGCTGCCGAGGGCATCAATGCGCAGATTAGCGTACCGGAAAGTAATTTTAGTGTTTTTCAGAATACGCTTTATCATTTCGATCCGGCATTAGACGGCATTCGTCTGAATATTGCCGTGGATGACGACGGCAAATCATTCTGGGTCTTACGTATGAAAGTTCGCCCGAAGATGGTGGCGGATGGTATTGACGATCCGTCGTTCAGCATGAACAAAAAAGGGAAGTATCTGAAAGCGGCTGAGTTCAATGAGTTGTCGGCAAGGCCAGACACCATAGTTGTGGATATGCGCAACCACTACGAATATGAAGTCGGTCACTTTGAAGATGCAATAGAGGTCCCTTCCGATACCTTCCGTCAGCAGCTGCCAATGGCGGTAGATATGCTAAAGGAAGAAAAGGATAAGAATATCATTATGTACTGCACAGGCGGCATCCGCTGCGAAAAGGCAAGTGCCTATATGCTGCACAATGGTTTTAAGAATGTTTTTCACGTAGAGGGCGGCATTATAGAATATACCCGCAAAGCGAAAGAACAAGGACTACCGTTAAAATTCAAAGGAAAGAACTTTGTATTTGATGAGCGCCTTGGAGAGCGCATTACCGAAGACATCATTGCAGTTTGTCACCAATGTGGCAAGCCCTGCGACGACCATACCAACTGCCTGAACGATGGCTGTCATTTGCTGTTCATTCAATGTAAGGAATGTGCGGAAAAGTATGAAGGCTGCTGTAGCCAGGCCTGTGCAGAAGAGAAAAACCTGCCAACAGACGAGCAAAGGATCAGAAGGGCAGGAAGAGAGAACGGACCGATGATCTTCAACAAATCCAAAGATCACCCGCTACGGAAGCACCGGAGTGAGTGGCATATTCTGCCAAAGGAATAGAGAGTAAGTTCCGTTCTGCTGTAACTCTGTAAAAAAATGGACGCATTCTAGGACGGAAAACTTGCTGGTCTGTGCTGCTACTCTAGTAAAAACTTAAAATGCTCAATGATAAAGTTTTTTACATTTTTAATCTGTTGCATTCTTGCCAGCTCTCTGCATGCAGGATCGTTAAATGTAAGAGACTGTAGAGTCTACATTGTGACTTTAGGCAAAAAGACATTGGATAACAAGTTGTGGGTTATGGACTACATCATTGTAAACGACTCAGTATTTTCCGGTAATTATTTTACGGGTTATAATCTTACTTGTAGACTTCCCCAAAGCACGTTGGATAGTATTTTGAGCGTTGATACACCAGACGAAGAAGGAGTTTTTAAATTGAAGAAAAAGATTGATCGACTGAAGATGCATAGCTTTCGTTCAAAGAACCATTTTTTAAATTCTAATTTTTTTCTGGAAATGTACATCCGTGGAGATGAAATTTGTACTTGCGCCTTGTAAGATAGATACAAAGGATTTCTTAGAAGAAGCTTATGGAGATTATAATGCTATATACCCAGTAAGCGTAGACAAAAAATCTTTCAAAATCTGTCAATCTTTACCATCCTCCTTTTTTTCATTTTTAGAAAGAAATGTATCGCAAACTACTAAATAGTAATTCGTCTTATCCAAGCGCGCGAGGGATGTCTATATTGCTCCCGCTAAAGCGTCGCAATGATTGCATTGATTATCCGTCATAGGAGGTGTTACAGGTTCTATTTATCGGTGCCAAATTTCTACCAGAGGCAGTGGTGCTTGAATCTTCAGAGAGCACCCAATGGAAAATCTAATCCAATTTGTCAAAAAGTAAAAGGGTTGCGATCGCAACCCTTTTCTTTTTTATAAGAAATATATTTAGCAGTATTTCTCGAAGGCTTCTATTAGACTACCTGCAATATTTTGTGCGGAATATCCCTCGATATTGTGGCGCTCCACCATGTGAACTACCTGTCCATCCTTCAAAATGGCAATAGAAGGAGAAGATGGAGGATAAGGCAGCAGATAATTGCGTGCTTGCTTTACCGCATCAACATCATAACCTGCAAAAGTGGTGGTCAGACTATCAGGCTTCTTCGTAGCGTTTTTTACCGCCATGATCACGCCCGGACGAGCAGTACCAGCAGCGCATCCGCAAACAGAGTTAATGAACAAAAGGGTAGTGCCTTCCTGTTTCAATGTCTGATCAACCTCTTCGGGTGTAAGTAATTCTTTAAAACCGTTTTCAGTCATTTCAGACTTCATCGGAGCAACTATTTCTTTAGGATACATCTTGTGTATTTTTATTTGGCTGCAAATTTACGTCAAGTCCGCGACTGCCGGACAATCTGTTTATAGTTAAAAATAATGCTGTATTATTTTATAAGAGGGTGAATCAAAAGGGGATGAGTTTTTTGTACAAAGAAGTAAATTCACATTTTAAGCAGCAAATATGATCAGGTATTGTTTGGCTTCGTTTGCGTTCGTTTTGCTATTCAGCGCATGCCAGCCAGTGGTATTCCATTCCAAAGAAGACAAGGAGGTCTCGCTCGATACGATCCTCAACCGATATTGGGAACAGCGCATGCAGCTATTCCCCCTGGAGGCCACTGCTTATGGCGACAACCGCTATAACGACCGCATGACCATCACTATCGCGGAAAGCTTTAGAGATAGCTTGAAACGCTTTTATCAGCATCAGCTGGACGAGTTGAGCGAGGTAGACACTTCGGATCTCGATGAAACGCAGAAGATGAGCTACGATGTGTTTCTGTACGAGATGCAGATGAATCTTGAAGGCCTGAAGTACCCCACTCATCTGATGCCCATTAACCAGTTCTGGTCGCCAACGCTGGACTTACCACAGTTGGGCTCAGGTGAAGGCAACCAGCCTTTTAAGACCGTGAAGGACTATGACAATTTCCTAAAGCGTCTGTCCTCTTTTCCGGCATGGACGGACACTGCAATTGCCAACATGAGAAAGGGTATAGAGCAAGGGTGGGTATTGCCCGAAACGCTGGTGAAGAAGGTCATTCCTCAGCTGAAGGCGATGATTGTGGCACCGGAACAAAGCATTTTCTATGGTCCCATTCGTAAAATGTCAGACAGTTTTTCAACGAACGACAAGGAGAGGCTGACCACTGCCTACACAACCGCGATTGATAGCATTGTGAATCCATCTTACACCCAGCTTCTGGAATTCTTTACCAATGAATACCTGCCCAAGGCGAGGAAAACCAGCGGCATCAGCGCTTTGCCGGGTGGTAAGGACTATTATAATTATTGCGCGAGATACTGGACAACCACTACGCTTACACCCGATTCTATCTATCAGATAGGCTTACAAGAAGTGGAAAGACTGCAGGCTGAGATGGAAAAAGTAAAGGAACAGACAGGGTTTAAAGGTAGTCTACAGGAGTTCTTCGCCTTTCTGGGGAAGGACCCTCAGTTCTATCCTTTCCAAACCCCAAAGGAAGTGCTGGACAGCTTTTGGGCAATAAAGAAGGTGGAAGACCCGGCATTAAAGCGGCTGTTTAATCATACTCCCAAATCACAATTTACCATCCGGCAAACGGAGGCTTTTCGCGCTGCATCAGCAAGTGCTGAGTACAACCCGCCTTCGGAAGACGGTTCTCGTCCCGGTATATTTTACGTCCCAATCCTTGATGCAAAAAAATATAATGCAGTGGGTATGGAAACGCTCTTTCTGCATGAGGCCATTCCCGGTCATCACTACCAGATATCTTTACAGCAGGAGAACAAGGCGCTTCCAAAATTTCGTCGTTTCCTCTGGTATGGCGCTTACGGAGAGGGATGGGCATTATACACAGAAACACTCGGAAAGGAACTAGGCTTATACCAGAATCCTTATCAGTATTTCGGCCATCTGAGTGATGCCATACACCGGGCTATCCGTTTGGTTGTGGATGTAGGCCTGCATAC
>DATJDP010000161.1:0-10203 GCA_035497355.1 Flavipsychrobacter sp. | reverse complement strand
CAATATCCTTCGTCAGCCGGGCTTTAAGAACTGTGCGCATAAGTCTGCAAAAGAAGGTTACCCAGAGGCAGATAGAGTAATGCGTGGCGGTATGCTAATGGCTTGCCATCACGGGTTAGGCGATGCACAGATCAGTCACATGATGGAAAGCGTGACTGAGTTTATGAAAATGATTTAGGCTAATGGATGTTATTTTATTGATTATTGCTTGTTTCTGGATAAGCAAACGAGCTAAGGAAAATGGACTTAATCCTACAAACTGGGTATTGCGTCTGATAGGCGTTTATATTGTTTTTGAGATCACAGGCGTTCTTATTTCTTTTTCTATCACGGGAGGAAATCTGATTATGGCAGGCCTGTTCGGATTTGTTTGTGCTGTTGGTGGCTTCCTTTTGATAAAATACAATCTGGATAAGAAAATCGCGGAGCAAAACCGGGAAAACGATAACCGGGGTGGCTTTTAAAACATTTCTAATCATAACACACTGAAGCCAGGGCAGTTCTTACAAGGACTGCCCTTTTTGTTTTGGTGGAATTGACAAAGGGAGGTGGCATTTGTTTTTCCCGGGTTACAGGAAATAGCGTGAAGCGATGTTTTGCCTCCTTTCCTGGGCTCCTATGTTTGGTGTCGGGGGCAGAGACCCAGGCGAAGAACACGATATAAAGGCTTCTCTTCTATGAAAATTTATGGAATTTCAACGTTAATCGGACCTGAACTGCGTTTAATAATGGATTGTTTCAACCTAATTCTTCATTCTTTCAGACACAATCAACAATGATTCAATTCAATAAGCAATGGACACAACCCGTTATTTAACGGAGTCCCGCAACTATTCGATTAAGACACGTTAATATCTGGTGGAAATAGTTTGATACTGCGAGAAAGATTTTCAATATTCAACAGAGACTATTCAATATTAAGCGAGAACAACTAAGTTGAGAAAATAAATTTTAAATAAGCAACGTAGTGCGTTTAAATCAACATAGAGAGAATGTAAATAAAGGTTGAGAGAATGGTTAATGAGATTGAAGAGAAAGATGGTTGACCTTGGCAGGTTATGCAATTAGCAAGATAGATTTTATATCCTTATAGCTGTTTGTCAGTCGTTTATACATTTTATGCTCGTTAGCGACAATCACGTTTAACCTTCGTTGCCAGCTATGGCAATTGTTTTCCGTTGATGTTTAACACCATTTCCTGCATTCTATACGCTATAAAATGAGAAAAGGCCATACGAATGGTTTCGTACAGCCTAATATATTGACTTATTACCGTGGAATATCTTTTCTTATATAAGTTCTTTCAGCTTGTCTACCACCATGTCTACTTCTTCCTTCGTATTGTGCCTGGAAAAAGAGAAGCGGATGGGGACCATGCTTTCTGACTGACCGTTGTAGAGTGCCTTGATAACATGGCTTACTGAATTGGCGCCGCTGCTACAGGCACTTCCACCGCTTACGCAGATACCTGCCATATCCAGACTGAAAAGCAGCATTTCGCTTTTCTCCGTTTTAGGGAAGGAAACGTTTAAAACTGTGTACAAGCTGCTGCCATTTGTATCGCCGTTGCAAATCACATCCGGGAAGGTAGCATTCAATTTTTCGCACATGTAGCTTTTCAGCTCGCTTACTCTTTTGCTGTCTTCTTCGTAGCGTTGCATGGCAAGCTCAAGGGCTTTGGCAAAGCCTACTATGCCATAGAGGTTCTCGGTGCCAGCACGCATATTACGCTCCTGTGAGCCGCCGCAAAGCAGCGGATTGATACGGATATCTTCATTCACATAGAGCATCCCAACGCCCTTCGGACCGTGAAATTTATGACCAGCAGCAGATACAAAATGTACCTTAAAGCTCTTCAGATCAATAGGGTAGTGACCTATTGTCTGCACCATATCGCTGTGAAAAATGGCGTTGTACTTTTCACAAAGCTCGCTTACTGCCTTTATCTTAAGAAGGTTGCCTACTTCATTATTAGCATGCATAAGGGTTACCAGCGACTTTTCATTCTCTGCCAGAAGTCTTTCCAGGTCTGCAAGGTCAAGATGACCCTTGTCGGTAAGTTTTACGAAACTAAGTTTTACAAGCCCTCTTTTCTCCAGGTTTTCAACAGTATGGAGTGTGGCATGGTGCTCTATAGGAGAGGTGATGATATGCTTAACGCCAAGGTCATAAACAGAAGCATTGATTGCCGTATTGCTGCTTTCTGTGCCTCCTGAAGTGAAGAAAATCTCTCCGGGATTGGCGTTCAGCAGCTTTGCCACCGTCTTACGTGCGCTTTCAATGGCCATCTTTGTTTCCCGCCCATAAGAATAAATAGAAGAAGGATTGCCGAACTTTTCGGTCAAATAAGGCAGCATGGCATTGAGTACATCAGGGTCGAGCGCAGTGGTAGCTGCATTGTCAAAGTAAATACGAGGCATCGGGCAAGCTTGAATTTTTGGAGCAAAATTACAAAAATCTCTAACGCCAGAGCTGTATTTTATGAATAAATTTGGATTTAAGGCATGTGGTCCGTCTGGCTTATTCTTCACGGATACAGAGCATTACTCTTTAATAAACCGTGCAAACTGTTTTGTTTTCGCTGTTTCTATAAGCACCAAATAAGAACCGGGTGTAAGAGTTCTGACGTCCAGCTTGTTGGAAGATGCCTTTGCCACTTGTTTGCCTTCGATGTCATACGCGACCATACTGTGAACCTCGCCCTTATAATAAACAAAATCGTGTGCAGGGTTGGGGTAGACTTCTGCTTTCGCTACGTTAGGAACATTGGCAATGGCATCTGGATATAGTTGGTATTTATACAGAGCACCAGTGTCATTAATATAAAAATTTCCGAAAAAAAGGTAATTGTTATACTGGTAGATGGGACTTCTAAGGCTAGCTGATTGTCGTAACGAATAATTGTTCCCCAACATTTCTACAACCTTTGTATTAGCCGCGGTACCATCAGTAGACCATAGTTCAACATGAGAAGTATCCAGACCTTTAAAATAGAGCAGTCCGTTGGCCACTATTAACTGAGACGGTTCTAATGAGTAGCCAAACGATGTCAGTTGATGCGTGCCCGAAGCGGTACCATCACTTTTCCAAAGTTGTGAATTTTGATCAGTTCCATTAGGAAAATATAGGTTATTGTCATAAACGCATAATAAATTGTCGTCGAGCGGAGTAGTGTTTACAGGGAATACTGTGTCCTTAATAATGCTGGTACCTCCGGTAGTGCCGTCGGTGACATAGAGAGAGAACGGTGGCATTCCGTAAATAAGCTTATTTGCAAGAAAATAGAGTCTATTGTTCATTACTGCATAAGTTGCGGACATGTCTGCCATACTATCATAGACCAATTGAGTTCCGATTTCCGTTCCATCTGTTGAAAAAAGGCCATCCCGTCCAAAGTCTGGACTGGTGCTGTCTGTACTTATTCCATAAAAGAAGAGTTTATTATTGTAGTGACAAAAAGCGCCTCCACTCATTACTGTGTTAATTGGATGTGTACCCGAGGCAATGCCATTGGAGACCCATAGACGAAAACTGTCCTTGCTATCGGTCGCATCGAAAAAGAGTTGGTTGTTGGTTACTGAAATATTTGACTGCACACCATCAAGTGTATAAAGCGGAAAGTGGGACGTGGTATCTACATCAATAACCATAAAAGTTCCTGCTGCAGTACCGTCAGTTCTCCATAGTTCTCTTCCATGAGTGCCGTCGTTGGCAGGAAAATACATGGCATTATTATATACTGTCAGTTTGTTGTCAAAACCGTTAGTCATGAAGGCGGAAGAAGGGCCGGGATTAATATCTTTTATAAGCTGTGTACCCTGTGTCGTTCCATCAGATAGCCACAATTCCCATCCGCTTTGTCCATCATCTGCGAAGAAGTACAGCTTGTTGTTCCAGACCATTAGGTTCTTAATGCCGTATGAAAATTGTTTGACAATAGTAGTGCTATTGCTGTCGCCGTCTGTTTTCCAAAGTGCGTTATCAAAGGAGAAAAATAGAGAGGAATTATAAGGCTCGTAAGAGCTAATAATATTTGGCCGCCGAGAAAATTTCTTTACAAGTTCGATGGACTGTGCTTCTACAGAAAAGGCAAGGAGCAAAAAGAACGCAATAATATAATATGGTTTCATGGGACAACGATTGGAATATTAAAGTTAGTTCGTTTATAATAATCATTGTCATAGGTTCTTCATACTGCTGTCGCATCTGGATGATAAGAAGAGACAGTCTAAAAAACTTGCTTAGAACAGCCAAAGCGCAATAAAAGCAGAAAGGCTTTGTTCCTGAAGAATTTTAATCATTCCTGAACAAAGCCTAATATAACTTACTTTTTTCTTGTCCTGATATTAAAACGGTACATCACCGTCATCTGCATTATTTTCCGGTTTCTTCAAAGGAGGATTGATGTCGTCGTCATCATAACTAAAGTTATTTGCTTTTGATGGTAGCGTCTGGAAGCCACCGGGAACGAACATCTTCGATCCTCCAAAATCACTTAGATCGCGGTTTCTGAGGCCTGCCTGTGGATTGTCTCCCTTTTGGAAGCCTCCGCCACTATTACCGCCGCCGTTACCATAGTTGCCTCCGCCACCAAAATTGCCACCGCCACCATTGAACGGTGCAAAACCTCCAAAGTTGTCTTCTTCGAGATCCACAAATTTTTGGTATTCCTTGATAAAGCGGACCTTTACCGTATCGGTCTGTCCACTACGGTTTTTAGCTATATGAACGTGGGTTTCTCCTTCTATTGGGTTGCCCATTTCATCATTATTAATGCCGTAATACTCGGGGCGGTAAAGGAACATTACCATATCCGCATCCTGCTCAATTGCACCCGATTCCCGCAGGTCACTCAACTGTGGCACCTTTGATTCTTTTCTCGATTCCACTCCCCGGTTCAATTGCGACAGTGCAATGATAGGAATCTCGAGTTCTTTAGCCAGGGACTTGAGGTCGCGCGATATTTTAGAAATCTCCTGCTCACGGTTGCCGCCTTTATTGATATCCGCCTGCATTAGCTGGAGGTAGTCAATGACAATAAGCTGTATATCATGCTTTTGCTTCAGTCGGCGGGCTTTAGCACGAAGCTCAAAGATGTTGAGAGCTGCCTGATCGTCCAGAAAGATCTGCGCTGATGCAAGTTTGTTCATGCGCTGAGTCATTTGTACAAACTCATGTTCCTGCATGCGGCCTTTTGTAATCGCATCCATACTTACCTCTGTCGTTGCTGACAGCATTCTTTTTACCAGTTCGCCCGCTCCCATCTCAAGAGAAAAGAAGGCAACCGGAAACGGCTTATTGGTATTCATCGCAGCATTCATCGCCAGGTTCAGACAGAATGCTGTTTTACCCACGGCCGGTCGTGCTGCCACAATGATCAGCGCGTTCTTCTGCCATCCTGAGGTTAGCTTATCAAGTGCTTTAAATCCTGTTGGCACCCCGGTTACGTCCTCCTGTTTGTTCTTTGCGTCTTCAATGTCACGAACAGTTGTAACCAATACCTCTTTAAGGCTCTTAAAGTTTTTTCTAAGGTGTTTGTCTGTTATCTCGTACAGGTTCGATTCAGCCTTGTCCAGCAGGTCAAATACATCGGTGCTGTCTTCATAAGCTTCGGAGATGACATTGCCGGAAATCCGAATTAGTTCCCGCTGGATGAATTTTTCCATCACAATTCGGGCGTGTGCCTCCACGTGGGCACTCGACACCACGCTCATACTCAGTCGCGTAAGGTAGTATGGGCCGCCTACTATCTCCAGTTCGTCCGTCTTTCTCAATTCATCAGTTACCGTCAGCAGATCCACAGGCATTCCCTTGTCAAATAGTCTGCGTATTGCTGCGTATATCTTCTGATTGGCATCTACATAAAAGCAATCGGAGCTCTGAATGATTTCAAGCACTTCTGCCAGCTTATCCTTCTCCAGCATGATGGCGCCAAGCACAGCCTCCTCTAATTCCGTGGCCTGTGGGGGGACTTTTCCGTATACAAGTGTTGTGAGATCAGGTTTTCTACTCCGTGTGTTGCCAAATTCTTTCTTAATATTTACCGCCATTGGTTAGTCTAAATATAATTTTTCATTTAAAGTTGTGTGGTGCGCATATGAGTAACGCCGGTTCCGAACGGGCTTTTTCTCGGTTGTTTTCTGGTGTTTTTTGGGTACCGGGAGAATGTTACTTTGATGGCAGGAGGACGAATGTAATCCCTATTTTGAATTAGCTGCAAGGCCTGCATAAATATAATTTTCAGCGTTGCTTTCACCCACTTCTCACGCGTTATTAACATTGTACACCACATAAATCCTTCGCTGTTCACAATTAAAATTACCAACAAACATCTATTCACAACTTGTCCCCAAAAAAATGTTTATAAAAGCCCCGTGTTTGGATTTTTTTTAGACGATGCAAATTGCTATTATCATAGGTTATCTTTACAAAAATTTCGTTTCAGTAAATGATTATTTCTTACCAATGGCTCATGGACTACCTGCCGGAACCCTTGTCGGTAGAGGAGTTGAGCGCTATACTTACATCTATAGGTCTGGAAGTGGAGGCAACAGAGCCATCAGAAGCAGTGAAAGGGAGTCTGGAAGGACTTGTAATAGGCGAGGTGCTGACCTGCGAGAAGCACCCGAATGCAGATAAATTAAAGATTACTAGCGTTAATATTGGTGCAGAGACACCATTAAAAATAGTATGTGGGGCGCCTAATGTAGCTGCAGGACAAAGGGTAGTGGTGGCACCGGTAGGCGCAACAGTGCACCCTACAGAAGGCGCGGCCTTTGAGATTAAGAAAGCCAAGATTCGCGGTGAGGAAAGCCAGGGAATGATATGCGCGGAGGATGAAATAGGTCTTGGAGCAAGTCATGCCGGAATTATGATTTTGCCGGAGGATGCCCCCATAGGCACAGCAGCGCGTAACTACTTTAATATCCCCGAACCGGATATAACTATTCATATCGGTCTTACGCCTAATCGCTCTGATGCTATGAGCCATATTGGTGTGGCAAAGGACGTCTGCGCGTATTTGTCGCATCATAAAGGCAAGAGTTTTCAGATTCAGCTTCCATCGTTTACGCTTCCGGAGAATAAGAATCAATCTGATATCAAGGTTAAAGTCGAGGCTGGGCAGGCTTGTCCGAGATATACGGGTCTTAGTATTGCAGGGGTTAGAATAGAACCTTCTCCGGAGTGGCTGCAAAGAAGGCTGCAGACAATAGGTGTACGATCTATTAATAACATCGTCGATATTACCAATTTTGTGTTGCATGAATATGGACAACCATTACATGCTTTTGACGCTGACGAAATAAGGGGAAGGGAAATAAACGTTCGTTTTGCGGAGGAAGGCGCAAAGTTCGTTACACTGGACGAAAAAGAAAGAAAACTAAGTAAGGACGATCTGATGATTGCTGATGCACAGCAAGGTATGTGTATAGCAGGGGTGTTTGGGGGTATGCATAGCGGAGTAACAGATAGTACAAGAAATATTTTTCTTGAAAGCGCCTATTTCGATCCTACATATATTCGTCGCACCTCTATGGCGCACGGCCTTCGCACAGATGCTGCAACGCATTTCGAAAAAGGCGTAGATATTAATAATCTCATTCCGGCATTGAAGCGCGCGGCGGCAATGATTGTGGAAATAGCAGGCGGACAGATCGTTTCCGATGTAATAGATATTTACCCGCAACCAGTCGTACAGCCGGAAGTAAAGGTTGCATTTAGCTATATACAAAAGCTAAGCGGCAAGGAGTACACGCCTGATACAGTAAAGCAGATACTGCAGGCACTGGGATTTGAAATTATTAAAGAAGACAGCGAAGGCCTTTTCTTGCTGGTACCCACCAATAAAGCAGATGTAACACAGCCGGCGGATATCGTTGAAGAGATATTGCGTATAGATGGTTTGGATAATATTGCCATTCCTGAGCGACTCAATATCTCTTTGCACAACTCTCAGCCATCCGACCGTGATCTTAAAGAAAAGTTGGCTGAAATGCTGTTGGGTGAAGGGTTTCAGGAGATTGTAACCAATTCCATCGTTAATAGTAAGTATTACCCTGACCGTACCGATCTGGTTAGGATGCTGAATAGCCTGAGCAGCGAACTGGACGTAATGCGCCCTTCTATGCTCGAGAGCGGACTGGAAGTGATCAACTACAACTGCAATAGAAAGAACAATGACCTTTTGCTATTTGAGTTTGGAAATGTATATACACAAAAGGAAGATAAGTACGTACAGGAGCCAAAGCTTGCTTTATGGCTCTCTGGCAACGTAAGACAAGCGCACTGGGATCAAAAGGCCCAAGCGGCAGATCTGTATTATCTGAAGGGGGTAATGCAAAATCTAATAACCCGGTCAGGTGTACGGAATGTAAGTTTCCAATATGATGAAGCTAAAGTGATCTGGAAGTATAAGAACCAGGAGCTATGTACCGCATTTGCAGTATCTGCACAACAATTAAATACTTTCGATATCAAACAGGAGGTTTTCTTTGCTGATATTGACTGGAACGTTTGGACAAAAGCAGCGGGTGCAAGCAAAATCGCATTTCATGAAGTGCCGAAGTTCCCTGCAGTACAACGCGATCTGGCCATTGTACTGAATAAAGAAACGACGTATCAGCAGGTGTTGCAAGCTACTGACCAGCTGAAGATAGAATCTTTGAAGGACCTCGATCTGTTTGACGTTTTTGAGAGTGAAAAGCTCGGGCAGGATAAGAAATCGTATGCTTTAAGCTATACTTTTCAACTCCAGGACAGAACGCTTACTGATGTGGAAATAGACCAACTGATGCAACAATTGATGCAGACATACAAAGCAAAGCTTCAGGCGCAAATACGCGAATAATATGCATGAGATACAGCTACTGAATGATAAGCTGGACTTGCTTTTGAAAAAGTATGGGATATTGCACGCGGAAAACAAACGCCTGAAGGACACCGTTGCATCCCAAACCCAAAGCATCGAAAGCTTAAACCTGAAATTGCATGAAGTGGAGCAGAATATGGTAGCTGTACAAATCGGTAAAAGCGTATTGACGGACGATGAGAAGGTGAAAATGCGCAAACAAATAGACACTGTGATCGGAGAAATAGATAAAATACTGACAAACCTCAATGATTAACTTCTTTCGCTGGTTTTTGAAACAATTGGGTCACAAACGCTTGCCGCCTTCGAAGCTTTTTGATGTTAGGAAGGGCTGTTATCACCTGTTTCGCTTTTTCTCAACTCTCAACTGCCGATTGCCAACCGCTCTTGTCCTTTCAGCTATGGTGCTTACATCGTGCGAGCAGGGACGCAATCCCTGTCTTCAGCCAACAACCGTGTATGTAAGGGCGCACACATACCAACACCTTGCTGATTCTTCAACTACAGATACGTTGCTGCCTAATCCACGGTGGATTGCTATTGATTCGGGCATTGCGCTCACTTATGGCAAAAAGGTTAGTCGTTTTACTTTTCCATTAAACCCTCTGGCTGACAGCGCCCGATATGCTTTGCAACCGGATTCTGCTGTCGGCCGTTTCGATACCATGGTCTTTTATTACAGGAAGCGCCTGCAATTCCTGTCCAACAGCTGTGGTTACACTTATTTTTATTCCCTCGAAAATATAAAGTCAACTTTACATCTTATAGATTCGGTTAAGCTGCAAAATGGCGATGTCAATAATGATGTGAATACTGCCGAACATGTTCAAATATATTTTTAGCATACTACTAATGATGTTGCCGCGCTTTGTTCTGGCGCAGGCTGACAGCGTTCGCATAAAGGCCAACGAACAGCAGCTACGTTTTGGCATAGACATTAGCCGACCCATAATGAACGCAATCTTTGACAGCAGGAAAAGCTATGAGTTCTCTGTAGACTATCATTTGCCCAACGATCTGTACCTGGTTGCAGAAGGCGGTTTTGGCGGATCTGATATTCAATACAGCGAACTGAAATATACCAGCAGCAATAGCTTCTTTAAAATCGGTGTTGATAAAAGCATGTTGCCGAGGCTGTTCCCAGGCGACTGGGATTTTCTGTTTGTTGGGGCTCGATATGGGATAGCATCAATTAAAAGAAGCGAGGCTTCCTTTACTACTAAAGACCCTGTTTGGGGAACAACTACCGGCCAGATTCCAGCGACCAGTTTCGTAGGCCATTGGGCAGAGCTGACCGCCGGTTTGCGAGTGGGGTTGCTGAAAGGCTTTTTTGC
>DATJDP010000160.1:0-2736 GCA_035497355.1 Flavipsychrobacter sp. | reverse complement strand
GGTCTATAGCCTGCGAAATACTCATCCGCTGTTCTGCCAGCTCCCGTACCAGCCAACGTCGAAACGGAACCTCATAAGTCACATCCTGGCCACTATGGTCGAAGCCCTCCGATATCATAACGGTATACTTCTTTTCTTCTTTTTTCTTGATCATTTATGAAACTTTTAATAAGCCAAAATGTGTCAAGTTTTTTTAGGGTAAGACAACAGATGTGTTGCGAATAAACGTTGTCAGATGGTAGAAAATCGCTTTGGAGGTTGAAAGAAACGACGTTGCCGGCGAGAGAAATCATTCTAAATTGAACAAATATGCCATTTACTCTAAGAAATCGCACGATCTCATGGGTGGAAACCGCAATTAGACCAGGCACAGTAGCAGTAAATCGGAATGGCTTTACACAGTCTTTGCGGGGGTAAGCTTCACTTTTCAACTATTGTTTAAAGAACAGCTTGTTAAGTTTAAGCTGGAAAAGCTTGCTTTCTTCGGAAATACCGTAGGTGAGGGACACTGAAAATTTATTGAACGGCGCAAGTATGATACCGCCTCCATAACCTACGTGGATTTTATCCGAAGTCTCGTTCGGCATCCATACTCGGCCATCGTCCACAAAGCCAATTAACCCCAGCTTCCCGTTCATGATGTAAGTATGAAAATCAGTTATCCAACGCAGTTCGTTGGTATTGTAAAAAGCAGTCTGACCCCAGAAGCGATCGCGAACAAACCCTCTCAGGTTCTGACCGCCGCCTATGGATGCATATTGATAAAATTCAGGGGTGCCCGTGATGGTCGTTATGCCTCCACGTAAGGACAAGCTAAACTTGTAGACCAGCGGTATATAGAGTTGCAAGATGCTATTGTAGGTAGTAAACGATTGATTGGTTTCCTGAATATTGTTAGTGTATTTAGCACCGGCATAAAACATAATGCCTTTATCTGGCAGTACATTGTCGTTTACCCACTGATAGGTATAGCCGATCTCTGCACCGGCATACTGGTGATGCTCGAAATAATACAGTTGCTTATCTGTAAAGTTCTCCCGCACAAAACGGCCCTTGTCATCTATCACCTCCACTGCCTGAAAAAAGGCATTGGCACTTATCAGGTGTCGCCCGTTGAATACCCGGTTAAGTCCGATGCTACCCTGAAATTCATTGGTACGTAGCTGATAATATACCTTAGGGATATCCAGTCTCTCTGTCTCGTTGCCCAGACCGAAAAAGTAAGTCCACCGCACGGCGTCGTAGTTTGCAAGAAGCTGTAGATTCCAATTGTGCACCCATTGGTAAAAATCGCCTTCGTATAGTATGCTAAAAGCATTCTGAGATATGGAATAACGCAGCATCAGCGACTGATCGAAACCATAGGGATATTTCCGAAACATATGCCTTTTAAACCCATAGCCTACACCTGCATATATCCTGTCGGGATTGTTGTAAAACAGCTCTGCTTTTATCCCCTTGTGGTGGTATTCATATTCTTCATAGTTGTAGGCAAGGCCTATGCTATCGTGCGTGTGGTGTACTCTTGTTTCAGAAGACCTATCCAGAAAAGTATTGCGATTGTCATACAGCTCTGTCATTTTCCGTAGTCCTGCTACGGACGATTTGTCAATCACCGTATCAGCGTCTTCGGTGCCTATTATCCTTACTTTAATACCGTCGTCCACATTTCCGCTAACGCGATAAACATCCTCACCTTCTATACCATATAGGCGGATGTCCTTTGTTTCGCTGGTCTTGAAGGTGCGGTTGTAGAATGGCTGATCAGACTGCAAGCCATCGTTTACGGCATACACTTTTACTGAGGTTTCATCGTTGTTTAAGCGGTTCACTTCAAACACTTCCTTTTGTTTACTGCCGGGGACGTCCACGTGACGAGCCAGGAAAAGGTAATAATCTCTGGCCCAGTCCTGCAAATGACTTCTTCGTGCCTCCAGGGTCTGTATAAGGGCTTCGCCTGACTTCGCATATACTTCCGGCGGCAGCTGTTGGATTGCATTTCTGATCACCCCGTCCGTCAGGGACTTTTGCAGTGATGTAGCAGCGTTCATCCAATCATTAAGCGTCGTTTCGTTGGCCATTCTTCTGTCCAGATGGCGCGCAGGGAAATTGTACTTTTTTACATCCTTAATGTTATTATCGAAAGATTCACCAGGAACGGCACTCATGAATGCTGGCATTACTCCGACCAGGAGTCCGTCCAGCTTAGTGTAAGCCTGATCTCTGTCGCGTGGCACGGGGTGGTAAACCCTTTTTCCGTTCTCTTCAGTGTATCCCCAGCGCCACTGATCCTCATGCCTGCTCCAGTCGCCGATAAGCATATCGAAAAGGCGTGATTTGATAAACAGTTGCTGATCTATCTGCACATCGTTATCCTTCTGCAACTTCTCCAGCAGCTTAGGGGTGCCTATCAGATTTGTGGCATTACCGAAGTTGTCCGCTATGCTCCAGTCTTCGTCGGGTCTTTGCTCAAAAAGATAAAGCCGGTTGCCAAATTCATTGGTGAAGCTATCAAGAGCTGGTTGCTTTGGTACATAACCGATGATGGGGATAGTATGATAAATACCCGCTGCCTCTGCAAGCGGTGCGATGGTAAGCGCTGCATAAGGCTCTGCGATCGTTACCTGATCGTTTACCATGTTTTCAATAAAGGTATTATCATAGTCATCGGGCAGGGCTCTGCCAAAGGTTTTATCAATGCTGCGCAGCGTATACTCCCTGTTGGCAGTGTCGTGA
>DATJDP010000159.1:0-3214 GCA_035497355.1 Flavipsychrobacter sp. | reverse complement strand
TCTTGCGGAAGCGTTAGCGGACAAAGGTGCACAGGTAACATTGGTATTAGGACCGTCTCATTATGAAACGTTTCACCGGCGTGTTCAAACGATAAAAGTGGAAAGTGCGGAAGAAATGTATCAGGCTTGCGCTGCGGTCTTCTCTGAAACCGAGATTGCCATTCTTTCCGCTGCTGTTGCTGACTACAAACCAGCAGCTGTAGCCAGTGAGAAAATAAAAAAGCAGGAAAATGCGTTAGAACTTTCTTTAGTTAAGACTACCGATATTCTTGCCTCGCTCGGCAAAAAGAAAAGAAAGGATCAAATACTCGTTGGCTTCGCACTGGAGACAACGAATGAAGAGGCTAATGCGCGTAAAAAACTGAAAGAGAAAAATGCGGATCTAATCGTGCTCAACTCCCTGAAGGATGAAGGCGCAGGTTTCGCACATGACACCAATAAAGTAACGCTGGTGGATGCAAGCGGGGCACTAACATCGCTGCCGTTACAATCAAAGACAGACGTTGCCTGTGCTATTGTAAACTATATTGTGGAATCAAGACATGTTGAGAAAGCTATTTAATATTGTATTGCTCATGTGCTTTACCGGAGCGGTCAGCGCTCAGGAACTTAACTGCAAGGTGAAGGTTCTCAGTAACGCCATTCAGAATGTAGATAAGCAGGTGTTTACTACAATGGAGAAGTCCATATCCGATTTTATGAATACAAGGAAATGGACAAGGGATGAATTTGGAGTGAATGAGAAAATTGACGTCAATATTTTGATTAATCTGACGAGTAAGGTGGCTGATCAGGACATCTACAGTGCTTCGCTTACTATTCAGGCGTCACGCCCGGTTTTCAATACAAGCTATACCAGCCCTACGGTCAACTTTGTGGACAAAGACCTCAGTTTTAGCTATTCCCAATTCACCACTTTACAGTTTGATGATAACCGTGTGAGCGGCACTGAGCCGCTTGCTGCAAACCTTACTGCAGTACTTGCATACTATTCCTACCTCGTTATCGGCCTTGACTATGACAGCTTTGCTCCTAACGGCGGTTCTTTTTACCTGAAGCGTGCTCAGAACGTGGTGAATAACGCACCTGAAGGCAAGGGTATCTCTGGATGGAAAGCAGTAGAAGGCAATAAAAACCGCTACTGGATCATAGATCAGTTGTTAAGTCCGCGGTTTGAAGATGTAAGAAACTACTTCTATACCATGCATCGTGATGGGTTTGATAACATGTATGCTCATCCGACAGAGGCAAGGGAAAAGATACTTTCTGGTATTCAAAAGCTAAGCGAAGTAAATAAGAATAATCCGGGTTCAATACTCATCCAATTCTTCTTCAATGCAAAGAGCGACGAACTGGCGAAAGTGGTAGCAGAGTTACCAAGGCCCCAACGTACACCTTATATCGCCCTGCTTTCGCAGATGGATGTACCCAACGCAGCAAAATACCAGGCATTGAGCAAGTAGAAACCTATGAAGCTTTCTTTCATCTCCTTATTGTTGTTGTTATTGATTTTCGGCAGTTGCAGCAAAAATGAACCGCAGCACCTTTCTTCTGAGAAAATGCAGCAGATCATGCTGGACGTTAATCTTGCTGAAGCGTACAGCGCTGTAGTGAAATCTGATAGTCTAAAGCCACATTCAGAAAGGAACCTTGACTCTCTTGCAGTTTTTTACCGCTCAGTTTTCCAGCATTACAATGTAACGAAGGAGCAATTTGAGGAAAGTCTTGAATGGTATAAGGAGCATCCTGAGGAACTGGATTCCGTTTATGGACAGCTGATTCCGCAAATGAGTAAGCTCGAAGCCGTTTATCCCTGAGGGGCACAGCTTTCACACCGGTTTATACGCTCAACGCCTCCAGTGCTTCCTTCATCCGTTTCATTGCCTCTTCCAGATTCTCCATTGAAGTAGCAAAGGATATACGAATACAATTGGCGTTGCCAAAGGCGCCCCCATTCACGGTGCTAATGTTAGCCTTGTGCAGCAGGTACATTGAGACATCTTCATCATTATTGATCGTAATATCTCCATTGGATTTACCGAACAAACCTTCAACGTTAGGAAACGCATAAAAAGCGCCTTCCGGCTCCTTTACCTTGATGCCAGGCATTTCTTGCAAAGCATCAATCACAAAGTGCATTCTCTCACGGAATGCTTCCGCCATCTTTTTAGTAGGTTCAAGACTGCTGGTCAGTGCTACTATTGCGGCACGCTGTGCAATAGAGTTAGCGCCGGAGGTAAACTGTCCCTGTATCTTTTCGCAGGCCTGCACTATATCTTTAGGTCCGGCCATGTAACCGAGTCTCCATCCTGTCATGGCAAAGCCTTTCGACATACCATTTACAACCACTACCCTGTCCTTTAACTCTGTAAACTGAGCAATACTCTCATGTTTGCCGGTGTAGTTGATGTATTCGTAGATCTCATCGCTGATGATGGCTACCTGAGGGTGCCGCTTAAAAACATTTGCCAGCTCTGTCAGCTCTGCTTTCGAATACACACTTCCTGAAGGATTGCAGGGAGAAGAGAATATAAAAACTTTTGTCTTCGGCGTTATGGCTTCTTCAAGTTGTTGCGGAGAAAGCTTAAAACCGGTCTCAATAAAGCAGGGAAGATATTTTACCTGTCCTTCTGCGAAGCTTACAAGTGCGCTGTAGGTCACCCAGTAAGGAGTAGGGATCAACACCTCGTCGCCAGGATTGACGAGCGAAAGAATGGCATTGGCAAGCGACTGCTTAGCCCCTGTAGATACTATTATCTGATCCGCAGGGTAAGCGAGGTTATTGTCACGTTTTAGTTTATCAGAGATGGCCTGACGCAACTCTGGGAAACCGGCAACAGGAGGATACTTGGTATATCCCTGATCCAGAGCGTCTTTCGCAGCTTCGCAGATATGCGTTGGTGTAATGAAATCAGGTTCGCCAAGACTAAGATCAATAATATTTATTCCTTGTGATCGTAACTCGCGAGCGAGTTTTGCCATTTTTATTGTCTGTGGTTCTTGTACTCTTTCGAGACGCCTGGCTAAGTCCATTATATTGAGGTTATTGCTGCTAGCAAATAAGCAGCAAATCTAAAAGAAGTGCTGCTTATTAGTGGTAAAAAGAAGTAAATAATTTTTATGGATTCATGTATGCATGGGAATATGCATCTGTGAAGAAGTAGAGATAGATAGCCAGCAACACGATCAGTCCGATTACGACAGCCAGTAAAAC
>DATJDP010000158.1:0-13225 GCA_035497355.1 Flavipsychrobacter sp. | reverse complement strand
AGATTTCATAGAGCCGTATACAGCAGAGCCGGGATTACTGATGCGCGTCAGGCCAGATGAGATATTAATGATTTCCCCTCCGTCATTGATAAAGGGCAATGCTTTCTGAGTCAGGAAAAACACGCCCTTGAAATGGATATTGAATATTTCATCCAGCTCTTCTTCGGTGGTTTCTGTTGCTAGTCTGTACAACGCCGTTCCTGCATTGTTGATCAGAAAATCAAAGTTGGGGCTGCCTGTTTGTTCCTGTAAATATGCTGTTACCTGTTTTATGAAACTATCAAAGAGCTTTACATTACTTGTATCTAATTGAAATGCCATTGCTTTTTGTCCTGATGACTGAATCTCGGCAACGACTTCATCCGCCGCTTCTTTGTTTGAATTATAAGTCAGGACAACATCAATGCCCTTTTTCGCAATGGCAATAGCCATGTTTCTTCCCAGTCCGCGGCTGCCGCCGGTTACTAGTGCGATCTTGTTGTTGGTATTCATTGTTCTATGTTCTTATTGTTATTTTAATTATTAATTGTGATACGTCGCTGCAAACTCTTTTGCAAAGTCTCGCAGCTTTATTTTGCCCAAAGTTGGTTTATTAAGGTAGTAATCTTCATACAATACACCACCTCGTCTTGCAGCGTTCATTTCCATAAAGCCTTTTGCTATTCGTGGGTTCATTCCTGCAGCTACCATATTATTAAGGAATTGTTCATCAGAAATTATGTGCCACTTCAAGTCCTTTTTCCCGATTGCTTCACCTAAAAGGCTGGCGACCTCATTTGGCGAGGCCTCATCGCTGGCTATGTAGTGAATGGTTCTGCCGTTAAATGGTTTTTCTATTTCCCCGACGATGGTAGCAGCAATATCCAAAGGAGAAACCCACGGTTCCTTTTCATCACCGCCATAGTTTTGGATGATCATCCCTTGTGATTTTATAGTTGGTATGAATGCCAGCATATTGTAATAAAAGCCAACAGGTCGCATAAATTTAATGGACACGTCGTCCGGCAGCTGGTTTAAGGCATTTTCTACGTGGTGATGCGCAACAAGGATACCGTTTCCTTGTGGCATGTGTGCGCCAATACTGCTTAGGTGTATCACACGTTTTACGCCGGATTGCTCAATAGCCTCTCTATAGTTGTTACCGATTTGAACGTGGGCAGTAATAAGGTCAAGATTGTGATCAAAGAAAGTGCCGGCGTTCAATGGTTCCATGAGGTACACTACATCTGCACCTTCAAAAGCCTTTGAAAGAAACCTGACGTCTTCCAGAGTGCCGATGGCGGCTTTTGCACCCAATGCTTCAATGTCTTTTTGCCTTTCTGCTTTACTAGTGATAACGGTAACCGAATGTCCCTTTTGCAGTAGCTCTTTTGTGAGTGGTCTGCTGATATGCCCTAATGAGCCTGTTACTACTATATTCATTTCTCTGTTTTTTGATAATGCAAAGCTCCGCAGCAACAGGAAGAGAGATGTAGCCAAACTTCAGAATGTTGTAGTCAAAAAAGACTTTATGGTGCTATATAAAGCAGAAAAGGGATTGCATATAATGCAGTCCCTTTTCAATTACTTAGAATACTTTATAGCATTACCAACCCAATAGATAGGCAAATATGAGCGGTGCTACTATGGTAGCATCACTTTCTACAATAAACTTAGGTGTATGAATATCGAGCTTGCCCCAGGTAATCTTTTCATTGGGCACGGCTCCGCTATACGATCCATAAGAAGTGGTAGAGTCGCTGATCTGGCAGAAGTAGCTCCAGAAAGGAATGTCGTGCATTTCCAGATCCTGATATAGCATCGGTACCACACAGATCGGGAAGTCTCCTGCTATACCGCCGCCTATCTGAAAGAATCCAACCCCTTTACCACCGCTGTTGGCTCTATACCAGTCGGCCAGCCAGGTCATATACTCAATACCGCTCTTCATGGTACCTGGCTTCAGCTCGCCTTTGATGCAGTAGGAGGCGAAGATATTTCCCATCGTGCTGTCTTCCCATCCCGGTACGATGATCGGCAGGTTCTTTTCTGCTGCCGCTATCATCCAGCTATGCTCCACAGGAATCTCATAATCTCCCTTCATCACACCACTCAGCAGCAGTTTGTACATATATTCATGCGGGAAGTAGCGCTCACCTTTTTCTTCTGCATCCTTCCATATTTTATAGATATGGCGCTGAATACGGCGAAAAGCTTCTTCCTCCGGAATGCAGGTGTCTGTAACGCGGTTAAAGCCATCTTCCAGCAGATCCCATTCTTCTTTAGGGCTCAGATCCCTATAGTTAGGTACGCGCTTGTAGTGTGTATGCGCTACCAGGTTCATTATATCTTCTTCAAGATTCGCGCCTGTGCAACTGATGATTTGGATCTTATCCTGCCGGATCATTTCAGCAAGCGAAATGCCTAATTCCGCCGTGCTCATAGCGCCTGCAAGCGTTACCATCATTTTACCGCCTTCCAGCAGGTGCGTTTCATAGCCCTTGGCAGCGTCCACCAAAGCGGCAGCGTTGAAGTGTCGGTAGTGATGTTGTATAAATTGAGAAACAGGTCCTTTATTCATGATTTTTCTGATTTTTTTGTGTCCGGGCTATAGCATTAAAAAGAACGACAGTGGCGATGGCACCGTTCATCCATGGATTGAAGCATCCAATTTTTTGAATGAATACTTGTGTGCGCAACTTTCCAAAAACAGGAAACAGACAGCAACAACTACGATTGAAAAGGTAGTATGTGCTATCTGTTTCATGGAATACTTTATTTATTTCTTCGGCCTATTGCGCTACATTTTCTTTCTCTGCGATAATTTTCTTTATTGCTGCAGTCGTAAACGATTTAGGACGTTCCAGAGGGAAGCCAAGCGCACGGTCCCAGCACAGACTTGCCAATACGCCCAGGGCACGGCTAACACCAAACAATACTGTATAGAAATCTTCTTCTACCAGTCCGTAGTGTTTCAGTAATGCACCAGAATGCGCATCAACGTTAGGCCATGGGTTTTTGATCTTTCCTGTTCCTTCAAGGATGGAAGGGGCCACTTCGTAAACATTCCAAACAGTCTTTACGGTAGGGTCGTCAGGACAATGCTTCTTCGCAAACTCTACCTGAGCGGTGAAGCGGGGATCTGTTTTCCGCAATACTGCATGGCCATATCCCGGCACTACTTTGCCTTCAGCGAGTGTTTGCTTGATATAATCAGCTATTTGTTCTTTAGTAGGTTCCTGAGTGCCAAGCTTTTCCTGCAGTTCTTCTATCCAGCGGATTACCTCCTGATTGGCCAGTCCGTGCAGCGGTCCTGCGAGGCCGGTCATACCAGCGGTAAAGGCAAGGTAAGGATCGCTCAGTGCAGAGCCTACCAGATGCGTAGCATGTGCCGATACGTTTCCGCCTTCGTGGTCTGCGTGAATGGTAAGGTATAAGCGCATTAAGGCCCAGAAGCCTTTATCCTCAAAGCCGAGCATGTGTGCAAAGTTGGCACCCCAGTCGAGCATGCCATCCGGCTGTATATGCTCACCATTTTTATATTTACGACGGTAGATATAGGCAGCGATGCGTGGGAGGCGTGCAATAAGCGTCATTGTATCTTCATATACATAAGACCAATGTTCTTTTTTGCTGATGCCCTCTTTGTATGCTTTCGCGAATTTAGATTCTGTCTGCAGTGCAAGTATCGCAGTGCAAAACTGAGTCATTGGATGAGATGAAACAGGCAGCGCTTCTATCACGTCAAAAACGTGGTTAGGTACATGAGAGCGGCGAGCCCAGGTGGCTGAGATGTGTTCCACATCTTCATGAGAAGGAATATCGCCAACAAGCATGAGGTAAAAAAGCCCTTCAGGCAGCGGTTCTGTTCCGCCTTCCGCTTTAGGCAGCTTTTCTCTTAATTCGGGAATGGAGTAACCACGAAAACGAATCCCTTCATTAGCGTCCAGCAAGGAAGTCTCAGTAATCAGACCCGGAATACCTCTCATGCCCTGGTACACCTGTGCAACTGATACATTATCTAAAACCATGTTTCCATGCTCTGCCAGCAATCCTTTGATTTCCTGAGAGAGCTGATCTGCTTTCGCTTTGAAGCTGTCTTTTACGTAGCCCATATCTTAAGGTTATTTAATGATGCAAATTTTAAAGAGCCACAAAGGTAATAAAAGAGATAGTACAGGAAGTAGCCACAAAATAATTAATAGCTATACAGATTTAAAGCGAAGTGTTGGAAAGGATTAGCGGTTATAAACATCATGTGTAAAAGATATTTTGCCCCTTCGCCGTGAACATCAAAAGATAAACTATCTTGTATCAACCTAATTGCAAATGTTTAAAGGAATAGCGCGTTTTATTGTTTATAGTTTGCTATGTGTTCCGTTGATAATCGTCGCCGTCCTTATCCTTAAGCAGGTACAATATGCGTTTAATCTTCGCGACAGTTTGCTAAGCCCTGCAAATCAGGCAAGCTATTTCAATGTACAGCAGGCAATGGCTGCCAATGAGCTTTCCACCCGAACGTTTTTCCTCATTTTCATTTGCTTCCTGATGATCTTGTGCGGTTTGTTCTTGTTATTAAGGGGCACCGACAATGCTTTTCATTTTTCTAAGGACGTCAAAGTGCGCTATTCGCTCAAAACCGCTTATCCGGGAGCTGTAATAGCTATTGCTGGTAGCACCTTACTTGCTTATTCCATTTATCAGTCGCAGCGACAACAGGTGAATATTACACAACAATTGCAATTGTTATTGACCAGCCGGAGTCAACCGCCGGTTGAAAATAAAGAAACTGTACATGTGCACAATGCCGGTATGGACACCGTAAAAAATGATGTAGCCGACAGTGCGAAAGTACTACTGACAGTTGAGCAGCAGGAGGAGGAAAAGAGTGACATTGGAATAGCGCCTGTTCTGGAGGCCGCATCCGTTCCAACTGTTGCTACCATACTGCCCGAAGAAATAGACTGGGCCAATCAGCTTGCGTCCAGATCCGTTGCCTTTGGGTATGACCCTACCAATGAGGATTTTAAAGCGTATAACGATATCATTGCGAGACGAAGAAATGGCGATAAAAGAGGCGGAAGGCTTGACAATGATCTGCAATGGGCCTTTCTGCTGCTGCAAAGAACGAAAGGTGGCTATCAGCCTACCGATAGGGAAATGAGCCGTTACGAGTCTGTAGTAACGGATCAGCTAAGGGAAAAAGATAAGGTAACGATCAATTAAAGAAACAACCTGGCAGCATCCCAGCCCTTTGGAGCACCGTTAGCGGACCCATTAGTTATGCAAGAGTTTTTGTACCTCCTGAAACAATTTTTTAAAGTCCTAAAATAGTTTTTAGAAGTCCTAAATTGGTTTTTAGAAGTCCTAAAATGACTTTTGGAAGTCCTGAAACAGTTTTTAGAAGTCCTGAAATAGTTTTTAGAAGTCCTGAAACAGTTTTTGGAAGTCCTAAAATAGTTTTTAGAAGTCCTAAATTGACTTTTAGAAGTCCTGAAACAGTTTTTAGAAGTCCTGAAACAGTTTTTGGAAGTCCTAAAATGACTTTGGATGCCCGGAAACGTTTAATGTCTTTGGGAAAGACATTGCTGAAAACCAACAGCTAGTCGGTTAATTTTGTGCCCATTTTGGACAGTATAGTCTATACCAGCAATGTGATGGCATTTGATTTCTGCACGCTGCTTTTAAAAAAAAAGCAATAAAAAAAAACGGCCGTACCACTCGGGTACAGCCGTTTCTATAAGATATTCTGTGGTATCCTATTTGCTCATCTCCGCAAAGTATTTGTGGAAATAAGGGATCGTTTCAATGCCCTTATAATAGTTGGCCACATCAAATTTTTCGTTTGGCGAGTGAATATTATCGTTATCCAGACCGAAGCCTAAAAGCACCGTTTTCAGTCCTAAAATGCTCTCGAACAGCGCAACGATAGGTATAGAGCCGCCACCACGTGTGGGGATCGGATCTTTTCCAAAGGAAGTCTGAATAGCTTTTGAAGCAGCCTTATATGCTACAGAATCTGTAGGTGTTACCACAGGTTCGCCACCGTGGTGTGCTGTCACTTTTACTTTTACTGAGGAAGGGGCAATTTTCTCCATGTGTTTGGTAAACAGTTCTGCGATGTCCTCAGAATTCTGACCTGGCACCAGGCGCATTGATATTTTTGCGCTTGCTTTTGATGGCAATACTGTTTTAGCGCCTTCGCCCGTATAGCCGCCCCAGATACCGTTCACATCAAGGGTAGGACGGATACCTGTTCTTTCAAGAGTGGTATAGCCTTTTTCGCCCCAAACTTCTTTTACATCAAGATCTTTTTTATACTCTTCGAGATCGAAAGGTGCGGCATTCAGTGCTTTACGCTCTTCATCTGTAAGGTTCTGCACATTATCGTAAAAGCCCGGAATGGTAATGTGATTATTTTCATCATGCAAGGATGCAATCATCTCGCAGAGCGCGTTAATAGGATTACGTACAGCGCCGCCATACACACCGCTGTGCAGGTCGCGGTCCGGACCTGTCACTTCTACCTCCATGTATGCCAGTCCGCGCAGGCCTGTTTCAATAGATGGGTGCTCCATGCTGATCATAGAAGTATCGGAAACCAAAACGATATCCGCTTTTAGCTTTTCTTTATTGCTTTCAAGGAATTTTCCAAGGTTATTAGAGCCTACTTCCTCTTCTCCCTCTATCATGAACTTTACATTGCAGGAAAGCGTTTTGGTGTTGTTCATCACTTCAAGCGCTTTTACGTGCATGAACATTTGTCCTTTATCATCACAGGCGCCGCGAGCATAGATTTTTCCGTCTTTTATTACCGGCTCAAAAGGGCCGCTGTGCCATAATTCGAGCGGGTCTGCGGGTTGCACATCATAGTGCCCGTAAACAAGGACAGTTGGGGCGGCAGGATCGATATTTTTTTCGCCATAGACAATAGGGTGACCGTCAGTAGGGCAGATCTCTGCTTCGTCGCAGCCTGCTTTCAGCAGATTTTCCTTTACCGCTTCTGCACATCGCGCCACATCGCCCTTGTATTTACTATCCGCACTGACAGAAGGAATTCTTAAAAGATCAAGTAGTTCGTCCAGAAAACGTTGTTTGTTGCCGGAGAGATATTCGTTCCAAACTTGCATGCTAAAAATTTTGAGGTCAAAAGTAAGCGAATAATCGGTGATGGTAATCCCCCCGTTTGGGCGACTTGGTTTGGGACAAAACAGAAATAGTATATCAACAAATTTGCTTATCAGAGTTTATTGTGCGACATTGAGAATTTTGCCTAACTTTGCCCACTTTTAAATTACACCTCCATTTATGAAGTTGTCGCAATTCAAATTCGACTTACCACTTAATCTAATAGCACAACATCCGGCAAAATCTCGTGAAGAAAGTCGTCTGATGGTTGTTCATCGCGACACTGGAAAAATTGAACATAAGACTTTTAAAGACGTTTTGAGTTATTACGACGACAAGGACGTAATGATCGTTAATAATACAAAAGTATTCCCTGCACGTCTTTATGGCCGCAAGGAGAAAACCGGTGCAAAGATCGAGGTGTTCCTGCTTCGTGAATTGAATAAGCCAAACCGCCTTTGGGATGTAATTGTTGATCCGGCCCGTAAGATACGTGTCGGCAATAAGCTTTACTTCGGTGACAATGATGAGCTGGTAGCAGAGGTAATTGATAATACCACTTCCCGCGGACGTACCATTCGTTTCCTTTTCGACGGCGATGATGAGGCATTTCGTCAGATGCTGGAATTGCTTGGCGAAACACCGCTACCTAAATACATTAAGCGCAAACCCGAAGAAGAAGATAAAGAGCGATACCAGACGGTATATGCGAAATATGAAGGAGCAGTAGCTGCACCAACTGCCGGTTTGCACTTCAGCCGCGAACTCATTAAGCGTCTTGAGATCGTAGGGGTGAAATTTGCAGAAGTGACACTGCATACCGGCCTCGGCACTTTTCGTCCGATAGAGGTAGAAGACCTTTCCAAGCACAAGATGGATGCAGAATACTTTAAAATAGATGAGTATGCTGCCGCCATCGTAAACAAAGCCAAAGCGGAAAAGCACCGTGTCTGCTCTGTAGGTACCACTACTATGCGTGCTTTAGAAAGCTCCGTTACGGCGCAGGGTTTATTGAAACCAGCTGAGGGATGGACAAATTTGTTCATTCATCCGCCCTACGATTTTTCTATTGCCAATTCTTTAATTACCAACTTCCACCTTCCAAAAACAAGCCTTTTGATAATGACCTGCGCCTTTGCCGGCTACGATCTTACCATGGAGGCTTATCAAACCGCTATTAAAGAGAAATACCGGTTCTTCGGATATGGTGATGCTCTGTTGGTTATATAATAAAAGCTGATTTCTTAGCAATTGAACGCCTTTCATCGAAGGCGTTTTTTTTATGTGAAAAAAAGGGGCGGCGAAAATCAGAATTAGAATTGCAGGACGAAGACAAATATTTTCATGGGTCGCTTGTAACAAATAAAAAGAAGTATTAATTTAGCATTACCGCGGTACCACCATTCAAGCTGAACAAAGGATCAACCATTTGTTTAACTTTTAAAAAATGCAGCTATGCGACAAAAACCTTTCTGCCTTGCTTCAACAGCCGGTAAACTCATTAAAAACAAAATAATATTGGGGGGGGGGTAAGCTTCCTGCTTTTAATCACGACAATCTGTAACACCATGCAGGCGCAATCTCTTCCCGAACAGCTTGCGGGTACCGAACCGTCCGTTTATACCGATCCGGTACCCTGCAACGGGAACCCCATCGACCCGACTAATTTAAGTCCCGGCCTGTACCTGCTGCAAACCAGTAAAAACGGCAAAACCTATTCTTTAAAGTTCACCAAACAATAACCTTATGATGAAAAGAACGTTCACAGCACTGCTGGTGCTGCTGGGTGTTACCTGCTTTGCGCAGGTAACACCGCAGTATTATATAGACCGCCATCCTAATAATTTTTCCATACCTATCGCCGAAGCATCAATAACAGCGGATACTACGATGCTTCAAAATTTGTATTTAAGGGACAGTTTTACCACAGCTCCACCCCCTTATGGGCTTGTAAAAAATATTTATATCCGGTCCGGATTTGCAGGTGGGCTCGGGGATACATCATTATGGAAGGGATGTAAAGCTACAAAAGTATTATTATCACTGGGCTTCACATCGCGGTACAACCTCGACACATTAAGCCGGATGATTACCGGTCTAACAGTCGTTGCTTCTGTTGACACCCTGACGGAAGATACAGCGAAGTATGGATGGATAAGAATACCACTTGCAGAAAATGCTCAGTTCTTTATAGACACTACTCAAAACATCGTTATGCAGTTTGCTATTGATAGCGGAGGCGCTAGAAGAATTCCCGGTCCGCTTCCCATGGGTTCTTTCGGATGCTTGTATTTGGTATCCTATTTTGATATATCTAATACACATACATATTCCCTCAGTGGTGGCAAATCAAATAGTCAGCTGCCAGGCACCGCTGCATATTTCTACGATTTCGGCATTGACCTGGCGCCGCTGGGTATCGATGAGCTGCAAAACGTGAGCGACCTGCGCATCTATCCCAATCCGTCCACGGACAGGTTTATTATCAGCATGGCGGCAAAACACATGGTAAAAGATGCGCAGCTTATAGTAAGGGATATGACGGGTAGAGTGGTCTGGCAGCAGCAGTACCAAAACATAGATGATAGTTTTTACCAGCAGCTTGATATGAGCGCTTATCCTAAGGGTATCTACATAGCAGAATTAAGGGCAGACGGAGAGCGGGTAACGAGGAAACTAGTGCTACAATAAAATATCCACAATTACATTAATAGTGCTTACAGCGTGTATTAAAATATACACGCTGTTGTATTTTTGACCCGTATATGACTATCAAGGACATCGTTCAGGCTTCTATAGATACCAAGCAAAAGCTCCTTTCAAATGAAGCATTACTGGAAAGAATAGAGCAGGTAACCCAGGCAGTAATCACAGCATTCCGATCAGGTAATAAAGTCTTATTCTGTGGCAACGGAGGCAGTGCTGCAGACGCCCAGCATCTCGCTGCTGAGTTTAGCGGCCGCTTCTATACAGACCGCGATCCGCTCCCGTCTGAGGCGCTCCATGTGAACACTTCCTACCTCACAGCCGTTGCAAATGATTACAGCTACGATGTCGTTTATAGCAGAATGGTGAAGGGAATCGGAAAGAAGGGTGATGTATTGATAGCCCTCAGTACTTCCGGCAACTCCGTAAACATTATTAATGCCATAAAGCAAGCAGATGAGATTGGTATGATTACTGTAGGATTTACAGGAGAAACAGGTGGTAAAATGAAAGGTCTTTGCAAATATCTGATCAATGTACCGAGTGCTGATACGCCAAGAATACAGGAAACGCACATAATGGTCGGGCACATCATCTGTCAGATGGTGGAGGAACAATTATTTTAACTGATTTTATTTAATAGTAATGGACTTAAAAATTCAAAACCAAATAGACAAAAGCTGGACCTTGTTTCTGGACAGAGACGGCGTGATCAATGAGGAAATTGTAGGCTCTTATATTACCGAATGGAAAGATTTCAGGTTTTGTGAAGGAGCAAACGAGGCATTAAAACAAGCTGCGGAGCTATTCGGAACAATAGTAGTTGTATCTAATCAGCGTGGAGTAGGAAAGGGTATTATGACTTTAGATGCACTAAAGGACATCAGTACCAATATGGTGAACGATATTGTAGCTAAAGGAGGAAGGGTCGATAAAGTGTATGCTGCTACAGCTCTCAATGATGACGACCACAACAGGAAACCGAATACCGGTATGGCCATGCAGGCTAAAGAAGACTTTCCGAATATTGATTTTAAACGCAGTGTGATGGTAGGAAATGCTTTGCTGGATATGGAGTTTGGCAAGCGGCTCGCAATGCATACGGTGTTTATCACTTCCAAGCACGAGCCTTTCGACCTTCCTCATGATTTAATCGACGAGCAATATCCTTCCCTGACAGCCTGGGCTAAAACGCTGGTAGGGGAGATGGTTGGCAATTCCTTGTAAACCAGCCGGATAATAGTTTTGGCGACTGCAATAGTGCAGATTGTACCTATTTAGAATTCGGGAGCCAAAGGGTAAAAGCATTCCGGGAGTCACTTCCCAAATATTTTTACCTTTTGACTTTTTAGTTTTAAAATTTTCCATACCTTTGCAGTCCTTTTTTATATGGCTAAACAGTCTTTGATCAAACAGGATGGAGTTATCGTAGAAGCTTTGTCAAACGCAATGTTTCGTGTGCGCCTCGAAAACGGCCACGAAATTCTTGCGACAATTTCCGGAAAAATGCGCATGCACTACATTCGTATTCTGCCGGGTGATAAAGTAGGAGTCGAGATGAGTCCTTATGATCTAAGTCGCGGCCGTATTATTTATCGTTACAAATAACAAACAAAATAAGAACCGGTCATGAAGGTTAGAGCAGCTATCAAGAAACGCAGTGCAGATTGCAAAATCGTGCGTCGTAAAGGAAAGCTTTATGTAATTAATAAAAAGAACCCACGTTTTAAACAACGCCAGGGATAAAGTAATGATGGGTTTTGAACTTTGGATGATGAATTTCCAAGGCTTAAGATCCCTTCATAATTCATAAATCAAAAATTCATAATTAACAATATGGCTCGTATAGCTGGTATTGATCTTCCGAAAAACAAACGTGGTGAGATTGCACTCACTTATATCTACGGTATAGGCCGTAGCACCGCTCAGTACATTCTTAATAAAGCTGAAATCGAATATGATAAGAAAGCTGCAGAATGGAATGACGATGAGTTGACTGCAATCCGTAACATCATCACTACAGAGTTTAAAGTGGAAGGTCAACTCCGTTCTGAAGTGCAAATGAACATTAAGCGCCTCATGGATATTGCTTGTTATCGCGGTCTGCGTCACCGTAAAGGTCTTCCTTTGCGTGGTCAGCGTACTCGTACTAACAGCCGTACCCGTAAAGGTAAGCGTAAGACAGTTGCAGGTAAGAAGAAAGCACCTAAGAAGTAGTCTTAAGTGATAAGTTGTAAGTCATAAGAGAACATCCTTATGGCTTCCGCTTTTAACTTTCGGCTCGATAGAACCTGCTGCCAGATCCGCGTGGGTGTTGCGGGGAGGAGTGGTTCGATTAGTAGAAAGCAGATGTAAGAAATTAGAAGAATAAAATGAACTTTCGACTTTTACTTACCACTTTCAACTAAAACATTTTTTGACTACCTTATTTAAAAACAAAAATGGCAAAAGCACAAGCTGGTAAAACCGGCAAAACAGCTGCGAAAAAGCGCATTGTAAAAGTAGACCCTCAGGGCGATGCACACATCAATGCAGCTTTCAACAACATTATCATTTCTCTGACTAACAAAGCTGGTCAGGTTATTTCCTGGTCTTCTGCTGGTAAGATGGGTTTCCGTGGTTCTAAGAAGAACACTCCTTATGCTGCCCAGATGGCTGCTCAGGATTGCGGAAAAGTAGCGATCGATGCAGGTTTGAAGAAAGTAGACGTTTTCGTGAAAGGACCAGGCTCTGGCCGTGAAGGTGCTATTCGTGCGCTTGCACAAATAGGACTGGAAGTAACTTCTATCAAGGACGTTACCCCGTTGCCACACAATGGTTGCCGCCCTCCAAAGAAACGTAGAGTATAATAATCAGCAATCTGCCGGTTTCAGTGCTGGCAATTGTAAGTCAATATTTGATAAAGCCCTTCTGTTTCCGGTTTTGCGATTTTGATGAAACAGGAAGGCTAACAAAAATAAAATCGCAAAATTTAATACATGGCACGTTATACAGGACCAAAAAACAGAATCTGCCGTATTTTCGGTGAACCGATCCTCGGATCTGGAAAGAACCTTGGTAAAAGCAGCACCCCTCCGGGAATGCACGGTAACTCCAAGAGACGTAAGTCAATGTCTGAGTATGCTATTCAGTTGAAAGAAAAGCAAAAGGCAAAATACACTTACGGTCTGCTTGAAAAGCAATTCCGTAATACGTATGTAGAGGCATCTCGTTTGAAGGGAGCTACTGGTGAAAACCTGATCAAGCTTCTCGAAGCACGTCTCGACAATACAGTTTACCGTATGGGTATCGCTCCTACACGTCCGGCTGCTCGTCAGTTGGTTTCTCACAAGCACGTAATGGTAAATGGTGAGACTGTGAATATTCCGTCTTATCAATTGAAGCCAGGCGATACTATCGAACTGAAGCCGAA
>DATJDP010000157.1:0-26343 GCA_035497355.1 Flavipsychrobacter sp. | reverse complement strand
TTTCCGGCAGCATCAGAATGGTATGGTTCGCCTAAACGCGGACATAACCGGAAGACTCGACGCACTTGATATCAATCGCCTCGCCGCTTCAGGGTTGGGGAATACAGACGTAAACCTCTCAGGGCAAGTATATGGCATTCCTGATCCGAATAAGCTTAGCTATAACCTTAATATCCAAAAGCTCCAGTCGACCAGAAACGATATACAAATGCTATTGCCGCCCGCTGCCCTGAAGCAGATAAGGCTCCCTGAAAGATTCGGCGTTGCAGGAACAATTTCGGGCAATACGACCGTCTATCATCCCAATCTGATGATTGTCTCCTCAGACGGTAACGCATATGTAAAAGGAACTGTGGATGTATCGAGAACCGGCCATGAACGATACGATCTTGTAGTAAGAACACAGGGATTAAACATTGGCAGTATCCTTCAGAACGATCAACTTGGTATTGTTACCGCCGACATTACTGCACGTGGCACCGGCTTTGACATCAATTCCATGAACGTCGCCGCTAAGGGAACCATTCACGCTGCTACTTACAACCACTATACGTACCATGATGTTCACTTTAACGGAACTGTTGCAGGCAAAAAAGCTGATTTCCATGTCAACTCCGATGATCCGAACGCTCATTTAAACCTTGAAGGCAGCGCCGACTTCGCAGGTAAATATCCTGCCATCTACACGAATGGCACGATTGATAGTATTGACTTACATGCATTACATTTCTACAGTTCAGAAATGCGCATTCATGGTATTGTAAACGCTTCAATCGCTGAATTGAATCCGGACTATCCCCGAGGAACGATAACTATAGACAACCCGATCGTTACGACAAACGGTAAGCGCTACCAGATGGATAGCCTTTATGTAGTGGCCAGTCCGAGCGCCGACAGTGGCAACAACATTATAGTATATGCACCCTCCCTTAATGCACATGTTTGGGGGCACACTCCCCTCACAAGAATTGGGGATATCATACAATCGAAGATCAACGAACATTATGCAATTACGGATAGCCTGAAACTGGTTCATAAAAAGAAGATCACTCCCATCGCCGTTCCTCCGGACTACGATCTGCATCTTACAGCGAGGGTTGAAAACAATCCGCTGCTTCAGGCATTCGTTCCGGGCATAAAAGATATGGACACTGTAAGCGTCGATGGTTTACTTACTCCACAAAAGCTTTATTTTGACGCTCATGCGCCTCATATCGCTTACCAGAATTACAATATAGACGATGCAAAAATACTTGTGAATGGCTCCGACTCTGCCCTTACCTATACTGCTTCTGTCGACCACCTTTACCAGAAAAGCATTGATGTATGGTACGCCAACGTATCGGGTCAACTGAGTGCCAATGAGATTACCTCCCGTATTTCCATTGCTGACAAGGATAGCAATGAGCGTTTCAGAGTAAATGCACTGCTTGCGCAAAACAATAATGAACAAGTGCTGCAGCTCCAACCGGGCCTGATGCTTAATTACCAAACCTGGAATGTAAACCAGCCCAACAGAGTTGTGTTTAGCGATAAAGGCTTTTATGTCGAGAACTTTGCTATCAGCAATGGACAGGAACGAATTGCTGTGAACAGTCAGTCTCCAACTTTCAATGCACCACTTCGCGCAGATATCTCTAACTTCCTTTTGTCAGATATTACGCAGATCATAAGTAAAGACACTCTAATCGCGAATGGCGTTCTTGGAGGAACTATCAACCTCCAAAGATTCAATCCAGACCCTATGGTCACTTCTACCCTTGGCATCAGTAGTTTTTCTGTTCTCGGAGACACTATAGGAAACGTTGATATAAACGTGAGTAGCGCTACCGAAAAAGCGATCAACGCGAGCGTTGGTATTACCGGACATGGCAACAATATCTCATTGAAAGGATTATACTATCCGCAGCCTGTGAACGGAAGCAACTTCGACATGACGCTTGCGCTCAACCCGCTGAATGTTGCTTCTTTCGAAGGTGTGGCGCAACATCAGATCAATAATAGTACTGGCTTCATTCTCGGCAGTCTGCACGTCACCGGAACTATGAGTGATCCGAATTTAAACGGCACATTAAAAACTGACAATCTCAGCACCACGGTTTCGATGCTAAACACACGATTCACCATGCCAAACGAGCCTATAGTGGTGAACGGCAAAAACGTAACGCTGAATGATTTTGACATTCAGGACAGTGGAGGAAACGTTGCAACCCTTAACGGCAACTTCAACTTTGATAAGATGGATCTTGCTATGCGGCTAAGGGCCAACCACTGGCTGGCCATGAACTCCACAGCCCGTAATAACAAAGACTTCTATGGCCGTTTGTTGCTCAGCACCAATATGAACATCAGAGGACCTGTTATGGCTCCGACCGTTGATGGTAGTCTGAATATTCTTGATGGCACATCCGTCACGGCTACCATACCAACAACTCAGGCTACCGCTCAGGAAAGAGAAGGCGTGGTTAAGTTCATTGACGTAAGTGACCCGGGAAGCCAGGATATACTTCCCCCTATGACTCCGGATTCTGTAAGGAAAATGGCGAGCGTTCCTGCCGGTACAAATGTAAATCTAAATGTTACCGTAGATGACCAGGCCGAATTTAGTGTCATCATAGATGAGGGATCCGGCGACTTTGTGAAGATACGCGGGGAAGGCAACCTCAATACCACGGTAGCTCCGGACGGAACACTTGGACTAGTAGGAACATACACTATTCTGGATGGTAGTTATCATCTGAACTATAATTTTATTCAACGCTTGTTTACCATTCAAAGCGGCAGTACGATCACTTTTTCCGGCGATCCTACAATGGCTGAACTCAATGTAACGGCCATATACGAAGCCGATGTCCCACCCTACGACCTCGTTTCAAGGCAGATACAGGACCCCGGCGAGCTGGTATATTTTAAACAAAGGCTTCCTTTCCAGGTGCAGATGAACCTTACAGGGCCAATGATGCACCCTGTTATCGGCTTTGACATCGTATTACCAGAAGATCAGAACTACCGTGTAGCGGGAACCGTAACGGACGTTGTGCGGGCGCGACTTTCCCAGTTGAGAAACAATCCTTCAGACTTAAATAAGCAGGTTTTTGCCCTCATCATTCTCAATCGATTTGTGGCAGAAGATCCGTTTCAGAATGGCGCAGGTAGCGGTGGTGTGGAAGCAATAGCCAGACAAAGCGCCAGCCGTTTCATATCCGAGCAACTAAACAAGTTTGCAAGCGGATTGATCTCCGGAGTAGACCTAACACTGGATCTTAATACTACCGAAGACTATACAACAGGGGAAAAGCGAAACCGTACAGACCTTACTGTTGGCGCTTCCAAGCGATTGCTCAACGACCGGCTTACAGTTGATGTTGGAACAGACTTCCAACTGGAAGGACCCACGAGCAACACCAAGAATACGTCTTACATTCCCGGAAATATCGCTGTCACTTACGATCTTACTGCCGATGGGCGCTACCGCATTCGCTTTTACAGAAAAGATGAAGAAACAGGAGTGGTAGAAGGAAACGTCGTGGCTACAGGAGCAAGCTTTATTCTGCAAAAGGACTACAACCGGTTCAGACAGGTATTTATGAGCAAGAGAAAACGCCTTCGCCAACGTCAGGACCGCAAGCAACAAAGGGCAGATAAACGGCAGCAAGGACAACAACAGCAACAGGACAACAGCGCAGACACCACGAAAGCTGCAATGATATTAAGAGAAGAAGAAAATACCAGTCGCTAAAATTATGTTTGGACGGAAAACACTTTTACAAATTTTCGTAATGCTTGTATTTGCTGCAGCTGTTAGTTCCTGCAGCAATACTAAACACTTACCCAAAGGTGACACCTTGTACATAGGGGCAAGGGTAAATATAAAAGACAATGAGGTGGCCAGACGCACCCGTAAGATTCTGAACAAAGATCTGGAGGATGCCGTGCGGCCCAGACCAAACAGTAAATTCCTGGGTATTCGCCTCAAACTGACTATTTATAGTATGGCCGGAGATACGAGCAAAAGAGGCTTTATCCGGAATACCCTGAGAAGATTTGGCGAACCGCCTGTGCTTGCCTCTACTCTGGACCTGCAAAAGAATAATGATCTCTTCGTAAATGTGCTGGAGAACCGCGGATTTTTTTATCCTAAGGTTCAATCACATACCGACACGAGAAAGAAAAAGACAAGAGCGATCTTCGACGTCTGGACCGGACCGCAATACACCATTCGTAATGTGGCATTTCCGGTAGATTCAATGCAATTGAGCAAGGATATTGCAGCTACAAAAGACGAAACCCTGTTAGAGGCCGGAGCACCATACAATCTTACTCTAATCAAAGGGGAACGGGATCGGATAACCAAGGCGCTGACAGAACAAGGATACTATTATTTCAACAGCGATTATCTGCTTGCGAAAGTAGACAGCACGGTAGGAACGCACAATGTGGACATTTACGTAACGCCGAAGTATAATGAAATGCCGCCACAGGCCTTTCACCGCTATTACATCAACGATGTGTTTGTTTACCCTAACTACCGGCTAAATGGCAACCGGAGAGATACAAGTACTGCAGATGCTGTTTTTCACAGCGGCTACTATGTTGTAGACAGGAAAAACTCTTATCGGCCTGTGGTGTTTGAGCAGGCGATGCAGTTCAAACCAGGAGATATATACAACCGCACCGAGCAGAACATGGCGCTAAGCCGGCTGGTATCGCTTGGTACTTTCAAGTTCGTAAAAAACCGCTTCGACCCTATTGATGATCCGGATAGTCCACGGCTCGATGTTTACTATTACCTAACTCCTTACCCAAAAAAATCAATACGTTTCGAGATCGGAGTGCAAAGCCAGAGCGATAGCCGCCTGGGTACGACATCGAGCATCACCTGGCGGAACAGAAATACATTCCGCGGCGCGGAACAACTGTCCCTAAAGCTACGTGGCGGATACGAATCTCAGGCGGGAGGTAATGTGCAACGTCCGGCGCTCTTTGAAGGTGGTGCAGATGTCGATCTTACTATTCCCCGCTTTCTAGTACCGTTTTTCAAGATCGTTCCTTCGAGCATGTATATACCGCGTACCATTATTGGTGCGAGTTACGACCTTTCTGCCCGGCAAAATCTCTATCTGATCCATTCCATCAAAGGAACTTATGGCTATCAGTTCAAGGAAGACGTGCGTAAAGAGCACAAGTTGTTTCCTATCAATATCAACTATGTTCGTACAGATACCATTGCACCTCCTAATGAAGCAACTATCAACTATAGTAACATTATTTTCAACGGTCTCATTATCGGGCCGTCTTACGAATACACTTTCAATAGTCAGGCCGCGGGTCTTAATATCAATAACTACTATTTCAACGGCCTTGCAGATCTATCAAATAATATTCTGGGACTAGCACAAGGAGCGTCACAAGATCATCCAAAGGAGATATTTGGCACTACGTATGCGCAGTATATCAAGCTTCAGGCAGACGGCCGGTATTATTGGAACTACGCCCCCATCAATAAGAACAATATATGGGCAAACCGAATTATTCTTGGCTTTGGATATCCCTGGGGTAATTCCCGCCAGCTTCCTAATATCAAGCAGTTTTTTGCAGGGGGCGCAAGCAGCCTGCGTGGCTTCCCTTCGCGACTTGTAGGACCGGGAACTTTTAATGAGAAGTATTTGTACGGCGATGTAGGACAGCCAAAGTATGTAGAAATGCTTGGCGATATCAAGCTCGAGATTAACACAGAGTACCGCGCAAATCTTTACCAGTTTCTGAACGGAGCGGTTTTCTTTGATGCCGGCAATATCTGGACGTATTATGATGATCCGCGCTTTCCCGGGGGCCAGTTTACAAGCAACTTCTATAAGGAACTTGCAGTAGATGGCGGGATCGGGTTAAGACTTGATTTCAATGTGGTGCTTATCCGTCTTGATCTTGGTATTCCATTGCGAAAACCATGGCTGCCAGAGGGACAACGCTGGGTATTTGATAAAGTTGATTTCGGCAGTTCTTCCTGGCGCAATGAAAACCTGATATTCAATCTGGCGATTGGTTATCCATTTTAGGAATGCTGTTTGTTCCTCCATTTGAAAGCAGAGGGACTTAATCAATTCTTTCAATCTGTGCGCCCAGTGCATTTAGCCGCTGATCAATACGCTCATATCCCCGGTCTATCTGATCAATGTTATGAATAACACTCTTTCCCTGTGCCGATAAGGCAGCAATGAGCAAAGCCACCCCTGCACGAATATCGGGAGATACCATAGTGATACCTCTTAGCGGAGTCTGCCTGTCAAGGCCTATTACCACCGCGCGGTGCGGATCGCAGAGTACTATCTGTGCACCCATTTCTATCAGCTTATCTACAAAGAACAAGCGGCTTTCAAACATCTTCTGGTGAACAAGCAACGTTCCTTTTGCCTGAGTCGCAGTCACCAATACCACACTAATGAGATCCGGCGTAAAGCCCGGCCAGGGATGGTCGTAAATGGTGAGAATGGAGCCATCAATAAATTTATGAATACCATAGCTCTCCTGCGCCGGAATATGAATATCATCGTTCTCGACACTTAGCTCTATTCCGAGCCGCTGGAAGGTTTCAGGAATAATGCCAAGACTGGCAACATCGGTATTCTTAATTGTGATATCGCTTTGGGTAACCGCTGCCAGCCCGATGAAGGAGCCAACCTCAATCATATCCGCAAGCAGACGGTGAGAGCAGCCACGTAGCTCATCTACGCCTTCTATTAATAAGATATTAGAACCGATACCACTTATATGGCCTCCCATCTCATTGATCAGATGGCAAAGCTGCTGTACATAAGGCTCGCAGGCCGCATTGTATACAGTTGTTACTCCCGGCGCCATAGAGGCAGCCATCACGATGTTAGCCGTTCCTGTTACAGATGGCTCTTCCATCATAATTCTTGTACCTTCCATTTGCACGCCATCTAGCATGAAAAGGTTTTCTTCAGCATCGTACTTAAACTTAACGCCGAGGCTTTCGAATGCACGAATATGCGTATCGAGTCTTCGCCTTCCTATCTTATCGCCACCGGGCTGTGGAATATGAGCACGACCAAAGCGCGCAAGCATTGGCCCGGCAATCATAACAGCTCCGCGAAGCTTGCCGGATTTCTTTTTGAAATTCTTGTCAATGAAAAAGTCGGGGTTAACATCGTCTGCCTGAAGCACTACAGTGTTGCGGGCAGGACGTTGCACCTTTACCCCCATGTCTCCCATCAGTTCTATCAGTGTATTCACATCCAGAATGTCCGGCACGTTTGTATAGGTCACCGGCTGATCGGTAAGCAGAGCGGCACACAAAACCTGTAAGGCTTCATTCTTCGCACCCTGCGGAGTGATAATACCACTTAGCGACTGACCTCCACGAATTTCAAAAGCACTCATCTCAATTATTTATTCTTGTTTTTATACTTGTTGCGGTTCTTATTATAGCTACCGCCGCCTCCACCGCTACCAGTACCCCCACCATAGCTGCGGTTGCCACCGCCCCCCTGGTTGCCCTTGTAGTTATTGCGGCCATTGTTATTGTTACCTCTATTGGGCTTATGCCTGCTAGGCTCCATATGAACACGATAGCCTCCTGTCTCAAAATTGAGTTGTCCGCCCGTCAGTTCTGCAAGCTCATTCTTGATCATATCATCATGCACAGGTTCTTTGTGCCAGTTGGTATAGGCCAACTTCATGTAGTAACCCAGAGCTTGTGTAAACCCTTGCCGTTTTGCAGGGTCCTGCTCCGTCAGAGCTTTATCCAGAAGGGCGTTGAAGTTTCTGCCAAAGTGCTTGTTGCGGTGATTCTCGTTCGGGTAAGGAAGCGGCTCTGGCTTTTTACGGAGCTCTTCAGGCGTAGGCGCCGGATAAGGGCCATTAACATCGAGCCTGAAATCCGTCATCTGATACAGATGATCCCAAAGCTTATGCTTGTAGTCTTCAATTGTTTTGAGGTGGGGCGCCAGCGTTGTCATAAGTTCGATCACTGCTTCAGCGTTGCGCAGGCGTCTTTCCGGGTCTTCGATCGTGAGAAGGTATTCTACCATTTTCTGAACATTCCGTCCGTACTCAGGCATCAGCATTTTGCTGCGTGAAGTATTATATTCCATTTATTAAAAATTGAAAGTTTGTAATTAGCAGTCGGCAACTGATTGTTTCTCAGAGAAGAGTTTACGCAGGCAAATTGCCAACCGCATATCTAGTTAAAAAGGCAAGTCTGATGCGAAAGAAGGGAGGCGCAAGATATTGCCGGAGCACAGCAAATATAAGGATAAAGTTTTGCGGTGTGAAGTTTTGTTTCAGTTGATGAATGCAGGTGGTACATGGAAGATGGGAGAGACGAATTGCCAAAAACGTTGTCCGACCAAGGACATACAGCGTCCGACCATAGAACATACGCCATGATGCATGGACTTACGATATTTGACCATAGGCATATGACGTCTGACCATGGACATACAACGTCCGACCATGGATATAAGACGTCCAACCATAGACATATGACGTACAACCATAGGCATACGACGTCGAACCATGGGCATACAACGTTAGACCATAGACATGCGACGTCTGACCATAGACATGCGTCGTCTGACCATGGATATACGACGTCCAACCATAGACATACGACGTCCGACCATGGACACATGATAAGTAACTTATATCTAGTTTGCTGCCTTCCATGCCTTTTAACGCTTCCTTGCTAAAGGTTGGGAAATGTTACATTAAATTTGCTCGTTTATATCAATCACACGAAACAATGGATGAGAGTCATCAACAGCTGGCCTACCCGATAGGCCGTTACGAAGCTCCCGAAAAATATCTGCCGGAATTACAGAACGAGTGGATAGCTGCAATCGAAGCACTTCCCCGGTGGATGGATCTGTGCATTGAAAACCTTGATGCGGATCAACTTAATACACCATACCGTCCCGGCGGCTGGACTATCAATCAGGTCATCCACCATGTAGCAGATAGCCACATGAATGCATACATACGACTGAAACTCGCTCTTACAGAGGATAGTCCCGTGGTAAAACCATATGATGAAAAGCTTTGGGCCGAGCTGCCTGATGTAACCACCGTTCCTGTAAACGTGTCCGTAACACTACTGCATGCTTTGCACCGCCGTTGGGTACAGTTGATGCGAAATATGCTGCGGGAAGACTGGGAGCGCACTTACTTCCACCCGGAGCATGAGCGGTACGTGCCTATTTGGGAAATGACAGATCTGTATGCCTGGCACGGACGCCACCATATGGAGCAGATAAGGACCCTTAGGCAGCGTATGAACTGGTAGTTATAGCGATGAAAGTATTATTCCCCCCGCTAAAAAGGATATTCTTCCAGATACTCTTATTGCTGCTCTGCTACTTCCTGTGCAGGTGCATTTTTACTATCGTCAATTTCCACCATTTCGGCGGATTGACAGCCATGGAGTTTCTTCGGCTGTCTTTTGCCGCGTTGCGTTTCGATGTTTCTACCATAGTTACTGTCAATGCTGTTTACTTTTTTCTCTTCCTGCTGCCCGCTGCAGCGTGGCGTATGCCTATGTGGGAGCGATTTACACAATGGGTGTTTATAGCTATCAATGCGCTTGCTTTTACTTTTGAGATAAGCGATTGGGCTTATTTCCCTTTTGCACTGAAACGCTCTACCAGCGATGTACTAAATATGGTGACACGAAAAGGCGACTTCCTTGCTCTGCTACCTCATTTCATTATTGACTACTGGTTTGTACCGCTTGCTATTATATTGCTGGTCATTTTTCTGATTATTGCTAATAAATGGATAGTGAGAAAGACTCCCTTGCGCTCCACGGCTCCATTTTCCCACAAACGTTTTGCTTTAGTCTGGCAAACACTCAATCTCATTGTCATTCTGGGCTTGTGCGTAATAGGGATGCGCGGTGGACTGCAACTAATACCGCTTACCAACGGAAATGCTTTGCAGGCAGCGCCTAATCAATATGTGCCTATAGTGTTGAATACTCCTTTTAGTATCATGCACAGCTACTCCGGCAAGCTGGAAGAAGTGCATTTTTTTAACGATAAGCAACTAAAAGGGTTCTTCAATCCTGTCAAACACTACGAGGGAAAAACGTTCGAAAAAAAGAATGTGGTAATCATCATCCTCGAAAGCTTTTCGAAAGAGTACACAGGACTGGGAGGCCGGAAAAGCTTTACGCCTTTTCTGGACAGCCTGATGCAGTCTTCGTTTGTATGCCGCAATGCATACGCGAATGCTGTACACTCGGCGGAAGGGGTGCCGGCGGTGATATCAGGAATGCCTGCCCTGATGGATGAACCTATCACTACTTCTTCTTATGGCACGGATAATCTTACCTCCCTGCCGTCCCTATTAAAAACGGAAGGGTATCAGACTGCCTTTTTTCACGGTGGCACCAATGGCACTATGAGCTTCGATATCTATGCCTCCAACGCAGGCTTTGATAAGTATTATGGTCGGACCGAGTATGGCAACGAAAGCGACTACGACGGCAACTGGGGCATCTGGGATGAGCCATTCCTGCAGTTCTTTGCACGCAGCCTCAGTACTATGAAACAGCCATTTATCACTTCTGTATTTACCCTTAGTTCTCATGATCCATTTAAAGTGCCGGTACAGTACCAAAATCAGTTACCCAAAGGCAGCTTGCCAATTCATCAAACAATAGCTTATACTGATCTTGCTTTAAAAAGGTTTTTCGCCACCGCGGCACAGCAGCCGTGGTATAGAAACACACTGTTCGTCATTACTGCAGACCATGCGGCCCCGGTTTCTACCGATCCATATTACTCTTCGTATGGCATGGGTCGCTATGCCATACCAATCATCTTCTTTGCGCCGGCCGATACTTCTCTACGCCGAACAACTGACACTGTTATACAGCAAATAGATATTCTACCGTCTGTGCTGGACTACCTTGGCTACAATAAGCCCTTTTTTGCCTTTGGCAACAGCATTTTCAGCAAAGCCTACCCGAGATTTGTGGTCAATGAACTGTCCGACCATTATTTGTGGTATATGAATGGCTACCTGCTTACTGCTGACCAATTGAAGCCCAAAGCGTTGTACAACTTCGAGACGGATAGTTTGCTTCATCACAACATTCTTTCGCAAGACAATGCATTGGCACACCAGACGCTTATCCCGTATTTCAAGGCATTTATTCAGCTCTATCGGTCATCGCTCATCAACAATAAACTTACCGTGCACTAGCACAGCAACTTGATATCTATCGCTTTCAAAAAAGTCCTTTACCTTTAGTCCGTAAATATTTTCTCTTATGGCAGAAGGATTATTGCACTTACATAATGTAATGCGCTGGGTGGTATTAATACTTGCGTTGATTACCATTTTCAGAAGTCTGAATGGCATGTCTAGTGGCAAAACGTTTACCCCAGGGAATAAAAAAGTGGCATTGTTTCTTATGATCAGTGTAGATATCCAATTGTTGGTTGGATTGATGTTGTACTATTTTAAGGGTTGGTTCAGCATTTTGACAAGTGGCAAGCTGGCAATGAAGGACGAGTACCAACGATTTTGGACAATAGAACATGCAGTAGGAATGATCATTGCCATCGTACTGATCCACATTGGCTATAGTGCTTGCAAAAAAGACATTCCCGATGCGTCGAAATTCAAGAAACTTTTCTGGCTTACTACTATCGCGCTTGTCATCATTCTGATTACTATTCCGTGGCCATTCAGAGAGATTGTAGGCAGACCTATGCTGCCCGGCATGTCTTCATGATTTTGAGAAACATACTCCAACCCTTTTACACACTTTATGTACTTGTCACGTTCCTGGCAAGCCTGATCATTGCTTTTCCTTTTTTCCTGATTATCGGCTCGTTCGATAATGCACGAGCGAGGAGGATTATTACGTCTGTAGTGCAATACTGGGCAAAAGGCTGGCTGTTATTGATGGGCATGCCGGTAAAGCGCCTCGGCATCTTTCCAAAGGATAAGAAGTTTGTAATCGTAGCCAACCATATTTCTTACCTGGATACGGTAAACATATACGCTGCAATACCGGAATATTTCCGCACCCTTGCAAAAAAGGAAATGGTGACGATCCCTGTATTTGGATTTGTGTATAAGCAACTCGCCATACTTGTAGATCGGAGCAGTGCCCAAAGTCGTTCGAAAAGCATGCGGCTGATGTGGCGACAGTTAAGAAAAGAGTGCCATATCCTTATATTTCCTGAAGGAGGCTTTAATGAGACGGACCAGACCATGGAAAAATTTTATGATGGTGCTTTTCGTCTTGCAATAAATGCCCAGACACCGATCCTCCCGCTGGTATTTCCAGATACAGTTCGCCGCTGGCATTACAATAGCTGGTGGAAGCTTTGGCCGGGAAAGAACAGAGCCGTATTCCTGCATCCTTTTTATGTAAACGGACTTACCATCGAAGATCTCCCTGAGCTAAAAGAGAAAGTACGTCGGTTAATGGCAGAAAAGCTGGAAGAGCTGCGGGAAGGATAAAAAAAAGAGGCCGCAGCGCTCGCTACAACCTCTTTCACTCTAATAGAAGAAATCTTAAAAATTCTTCCACTGCATATATGTCTGAAAATCGTGTTCGTTGTCAAACGTTTTCTTTATCTCGCTGCCGTCTTCATATTCTTTCTTTAGTTCAATCTCACCATCATTTTCTCTCTCAATCTTCAGCTTTTTAAAATTGTCCATCATGTATTTTGGCGTACGATTACCGGTGAAAGAAGCACTTTCCATCACGCGAACAACGGTATCTACTCTTGTTACATAGACGGTATCACGGACAAGCATTGGTGTTGCAACCTTTGCTTTAGCCACAGCAGTCGTTCTTCTGTGGGCGATTGGTCTTCGCTTTGCATGGCGTGCGACTGCATGTGTCCTTCTTACAGGACGTTTCGCGACACTAGTCTTACACGTGCAGTTTTTCTTAGCTGCATATGTCTTTTTCTTAGCCACCTGCTTTTGCATTTCCCCGTGCTTCACCGTCGTCATTGTTTCTCCCTGCTTGTAGGTAACTTTCTCTTTGATAGTTCTTGATGCTGCCGGCATCGGTCTTTCACCCTTCTCTTTTACCTTGTACTCATTGCCCTCACGCTTTGCCTTCATTTCATAATTGTCGCGTTCTATTTTCACCTTTGTCTCCTGCGCAAACGCTGTTGCTGACATCATTACCGCAAATCCGAGTAGCAACATTCCTTTAGAAATTTTAGTATTCATAGTTCATGTTTTTTGGTTACTAATATCTGGCTCATCCATTCCATTGAAGAAGCTCTGAACCATTGGGGTTTGACGAAAACTTCATTCCCCTGTGCAGAAAAAGAATGTTAAGTACCAGGGGCCCATGCTATAAGTACCAGATAATGCGCAAGTTCACTTTTACCCGACCGGACAGGCGTTTTCATTACCTGCGCTCCTTGCGCTCGTCCAGAACAGATAAGGGTTCAGAGATAGTAACGTTCACTCTGGTTTTCTTCCGTCCCAAAATCATTTTAACAAATACAGGAGCAGTCGTAAGCACAACAATACCGATGATTATTTTTTCAAGATTTCCCTTCACCCACTCATTTTCCCCGAGCAGAAAGCCCGCAGTTACGATGCTGCCCACCCATGCGATAGAACCGATAAAATTGTAGGCGGTAAACGTCCTTCTATCCATCCCTACAACACCAGCGATGATGGGCGCAAAAGTTCGTACAATTGGCAGGAAGCGCGCAAACACAATAGCTCCTCCGCCCTTCTTTTCATAAAACTCCTTTGCCTGGAATAAATGCTTCTTTTTGAAGATCCATGTATCCTTTCGCTCAAACAACAGGTTACCTGATTTCTTTCCAAACCAGTAACCTACGTAGTTACCAACAATACCCGAAGCGGAGAGCAGAACCAGCCAATACAGGAGATTGACAACCGGTGTTGCCGTAGGTGCAAGGGAGTTTGCTATGATCATTCCGGTGATGAACAACAGTGAATCGCCGGGCAGAAAGAAGCCAACGAATAAACCCGTCTCAGCAAAAATGATAAACATAACAAGGTACAACCCACCCGATCGCATAATCCATTCCGGGTTCGTAAGGTTTTGAAACAATTCTATAAGTGTAGACATAATAATATCTTTTTATCGATTTTGAAATAAACAAGATGAGACTCAGCAAAGCTGAGAGGCTTTTAAACTCCATTGTATTTAATCGGAAGTCCGAAGTTTTAGCGTGGAGAAGCCGTTAGATGGATGCTGCTGGTAAAATAGAATGCTCTCAGAAAAGCATCAGCCGGAAAAGGAAAAGATAATAGCCCGGCCTTATCAGCGTATTAGAACGCGGCAAGAAGTTCGGGACAATATTCCAGCAAAGGCGAGCGGAGGAAACCGAGTTTTCCTTTGTTCTCTTTAGAAAAGATTCAAGGTGCTTATGCCTTATTCGATGGTGGCTGATCTTTTGCTGCGCATGCGTTACCAAAGGACTCAACTGTTCCCGATGTTCTGAACTGAAAGTATTAGTGCACGTGTTGTTGTGCGTAAGAAAAGAGCCCCGGTCCTGAAAATTTGTGAAGAACAGCCAGCCAACCGCAAAGAAAAAGCAGAGCATAATCAACAATACGCTGAAGCCCTTAACGCCTTTTTTCTTATGTTTTAGCAGCAGCATATCGTTTGATACAAGTGCTGCAAAACTATACGATATACATTGGTATAATGTTAAAGGATGCATAAAGCTGACAGGTTCGAATCATATATATACTATTGACGCCGCAACTTTCGAAAGACAAAAAACTCCTGGACTTTTCAAGAGGTACTCTGATTAGTTTAATCATTCACCGAGGGTCTTATCAAGTTTATAGCTAATGAAATCAGTATCACCAACGCCGCACCAATCACATTAAGCCACAAGAAGGAAACAATTTCGAGGTTGTAAACAATGACGACCCCTATTTCAGCTACGATTGCAGCTATGAAAATGCTGTTACCACCTACTTTCTTAATATAGAAAGCCACAAGGAAGATACCCAGTAGAGTGCCATAAAACAGAGAGCCAAGAATATTCACAGCTTCTATCAGGGAACCCATCCTTGTGGCGAACATGGCTACTGCAATACAGAATACTCCCCAGAATAACGTATGCATCCTTCCCAGCCAAAGCTGCTTCTCTTCGCTCGGCGGAACCTTATGTGCCAGCAGTTGAACATCCATCAGCGATGAAGCGGCAAGAGAATTTAGCGCCGCAGAAATGGAGCCCCATGATGCAAGAAATATTACCGCAAACAATAAACCGACTAGCCCTTTCGGTAAAACGGTCTTGACAAAATAAAGAAAAATATAGTTCGTGTCGTTGGTATCAGATGCGCTTACATGGGTCATGATCATGTGCTGAACGCTATCACGCAGAACGCCTATTTGTTGTTGCGTGCTTAACATTTCCTTTTGCAGTCCGGTGGCGCTTTCATCTTTCCTCTGCACTAATTCCAGCGCCTGCGCCTGATAGCTTTCATGAAGTGCACTGTATTTTTGCTCAATGCCATTTACTGCTTTTGGCATTTGAAGTTTAAGCTGGTTATAAGCACTTTCGTTGAAATTCACAGGTGCCTGGTAAAAGCTGTAAAAAGCAAACAGCAGGGCACCGATGAGTAGGATAGCAAACTGCATGGGCACTTTCACCAGGCCATTCATAAGCAATCCGAGCCTGCTTTCGGTGGTGTCCTTTGCAGTAAGATAGCGACCTACCTGACTATTATCTGTGCCGAAGTAGGAAAGTGCGAGAAAGAACCCACCGATTATTCCGCTCCAGATATTGTAACGGTCATTCCAATCGAAATTAGTGGTAATCACGTTGAGCTTTCCAGACTTTCCCGCCACATAAAGTGCATCCTTAAATCCTAAGCCATGTGGCAGATTGGCTACAACGAGATAGCCTGCAAGCGTCATCGCACCAAGAATGATAAGGAACTGTAGCTTTTGTGTGTGTGCGATTGCCTTCGCGCCTCCGCTGAATGTATAAATGATAAGCAATCCTCCCGTAATGATATTAGTGAGGTAAATATTCCACCCCATGATCGACGAAAGGATGATGGAGGGGGCATAAATACTGATACCCGTTGACAACCCGCGGGAAAGCAAAAACAGGAATGCCGTCAGCAGCCGTGTTTTCCTGTCGAAGCGATTTTCAAGAAACTCATACGCCGTATAAACCTTCAGTCTTTGAAAGATCGGTATGAACGTGATGCAGATCACCACCATGGCAATAGGCAAGCCGAAATAGTATTGCACGAACCGCATTCCATCGGTATAAGCCTGACCGGGAGCGGAAATAAATGTGATAGCGCTCGCCTGCGTTGCCATCACTCCGAGCAGCACTATATACCATGGCATTTTCCGGTCAGCCAGCAGATAGGTTTTGGCGCCGTGTTGTCCGCGGCTTTTATAAACACCATAAGAGATGATAGTAACAAGGGTTACTATAAGTACGATCCAATCGAGAACACTCATGACCAGGATTTAGTGAACAAATAGTAAAGCACGATTTGTAGCAGTAAGAAAGCGACTACTGCTGTGTACCAGAGGTTCCAGTTTGTTTTTTGTCTATCCATTAATTCTGCCTTTCGTCATTCATTGTCTGCGTCCCACAGTGGTGCGAAAACAAAAGATCAGAAATAAGGTTCAAGATACTTCTTCAGAAGCTGCTTGTAGTCTTCACTATCCCTTATCTTATCGAAGCTTTCGTCCTGCGCGAGCACGCCAAACTTACGAAAGCCATTCAGGAATGCCATATTGAGCCATTGAATCGCATCAGGTACATTATTTTCAAGCGCATACAAGCCAGCAAGCCTGTAGTAGTTTTCCTTACCACCGTGGTCTTTCACATAATCCGCCTGCAGCTTACGCCTTTTCTTTCTTTCCGGAATAATAAAAGGCGTAAGCTGAGTACAGGACATGGTTGTTCTGTTGCTCCTCTCTTATCAGAGCAGCGAAATCTTCATGTGCCAGGCTATCCTGATTTGTGTGTTGATAGCAACGAGCTCTTAAAAACAGATCCTGAACGTAAGCGCGATCATTAATCACCTTTGTAAGATCATCAATGGCGCCATAAAAGTGATGAGCACGGTAACGTATTATGGCCCGAACCTCAGCATTGAGCGGAAGAAACTTTTCTTCTCTACCTATAAGTTGATTAAAGTCATTCAAAGCCTTCTCATAGTCGCCTTTGTAGTAGTAGGTACGACCTCGGTTAAACAATCCATAAGTGGAATTATCAGACATTCTGATGCTCTTTGTATAGAAATAGATAGCGCTATCATAAGACATCCTCCAGCTTTCCGCTTCACCCAAAGCGTAGTATGCCGCGATGTTGTTACTGTCTAATACAAGCGCTTGCCTATAATCAGATATAGCCTCCTTTATCTGATACTGCTTATACTTTTCGCTGCCAGACTGCAAATAGTCTTGTACCGTTTGTCCGGAACAATCAAAGAAGGAAAGGCAGGAAAGAAAAAATAAAACGAATCGCATATTACCTGTGTTTGATAAATGATCTCTTATAAAAGTATTGCTTTTGTCAAAGACTTGTTAAGAGCTCCCTGTCATGCATACATCGTAAAAATCAGCATCAATATTTGTGGAAAGTTCGTCCATGAAAAGAACATTTTTACTACTTTCTGCAATAGGCATTTACACCGTCGGGAGCGCCCAAACAAATGCATCGGTATCGGCGTCGCAAACGGCGATGTTATCGCTGGGTACTGTTGTTCAGATATCGGCGTTTGGTGGCGACGGCTCTGAAAACACTTCCACAGTAACGATGCCGATATCTGCGTCCAACGATCTTGCAAACGGCATTGAGAGCCCGGAATTTACGTTGGCTATCAACAGTACGGCAGGTTTTGATGTAAAGGCGAAGGCGAATACGGAGTATTTCAGCTATACAGGATCGTCTACCTTCCCTCCTTCAATGAGGGTAAGCGATGTACTTGCATTGAAAGTATCGAATAACGGCACAACTGCTACAGTAACCGGCGGACACGACCAATACCAACCCATAGGCGGATCTACTGAATCACCGATTCTGGTTAACGGGGCGGGCGGATCAAACCAGGTTATGGGTGTAAAATACAAGTCCACTCCGGGTTATGATTACCCTGCAGGTGTCTATACAGTCGATATTGTTTACACCATAACTCAATATTAAAAAGGGGAATTTTCTCTAACTGGCCCTCACATCAATAACCTTCACCTGAAGTTTATTGACTCCATTGTATTCGCATTCGTCTATGGTATACACCAGATCGAACGGCTTTCCATGGCAGACGATATCTGCTTTCTCACCCAGAAAAAAGCCGATGCCATCAATCACCTGTCCACTATGCTGGTGTACAACGAATTTTAGGTGTTGTTCCTTCACCACTTTTGAGTATCCCTGGTAGTCGTAGACATTCCGTGTGAGGAAAACAGGACGAAGATTAGCAGGTCCAAATGGTTCAAACTGCTTTACGATATTGTAAAAGGGAAACCGGATATCGGACAGCTTTATCTCTGCGTCTATCTCGATTTCAGGAATTAAAAGCTCGGGCGGTATCCTTCTTGCAACCACTTCTTCAAATTTTTCAGAAAATTCTTTCACACGATCTGTATGAAGAGTCATGCCTGCCGCATAAAAGTGACCACCATAGTTCTCAAGGAGGTGGCGACATTCGTGAATGGCTTCATAAATATTAAAACCTCTTACGGAACGAGCCGACCCTGACGCCTTTCCGTTAGACTCGGTGAGGATGATGGTAGGACGATAATAATGATCGATCAACCGTGATGCTACAATCCCTACAACACCCTTGTGCCAGGTTTCTTTGTACAATACAGTAGACTTGCGGTTCCTCATCGCATCATCGCCCGCTATCAAAGCGAGCGCTTCTTCAGTAATATTCTTGTCTACTTCTTTGCGGTCGGTATTATCTGACTGAAGCTGTGCAGCCAGCCCCTGAATTTTCTCGGTGTCCGTTTCAATAAACAGTTCTACTGCCTTTCTCGCATCATCCATCCTTCCCGCTGCATTCACCCGGGGGCCAATTACAAATACAAGATCGGAGATAGATAACTGCCGCTTCACTTCCGCCAGTTCTTTAAGGGTCTTAATAGAAAGTGATGGCTCTTTGTTCACTTTCTCAATACCGTAATAGGCCAGTATTCTGTTTTCTCCATCTATAGGCACGATGTCTGCCGCGATACTGGTGGCTACAAGATCCAGATACTTAAAAACAGTTTCTTCCGGGAGCTTCCAGTGCTTTGCTAATGCGGTAATGAGTTTAAAACCAATGCCACAGCCGCTTAGCTCCTTGTAAGGGTAATTACAATCGGATTGTTTCGGATTTAGAATTGCATAGGCAGGTGGAAGAATGTTGTCAGGCGTATGGTGATCGCAAACGATGACCTGTATACCTAGCGACTGTGCATAGGAGATAAGCTCTACTGATTTAATGCCGCAGTCGAGCGTGATCATTAACGTGTAGCCATTGGCATGCGCATGGTCGATTCCCTGTTTGGAAATGCCATAGCCTTCCCTATAACGGTGAGGGATATAATAAGCGATTTCGCCGGAATACTTTTCTCTAAGGAAAGAATAGACAACAGCTACGGAGGTGGTACCATCTACATCATAGTCTCCATACACCATGATCCGCTCATGCCATTCCACTGCCTCGGCTATACGCTCCACAGCCTGCCTCATCCCTTTCATCAGGAACGGATCATGAAGTTCAGAAAGATGTGGACGGAAGAAGTGTTTGGCACTGTCGAAATCGGTGATGCCGCGCACTGCTAATAGCCTGCATAAGGCAGGATTTATACGTAAGTCCTCGCACAGTTGGTTGATGTGTTTCTCATTAGCAGGTTTAAGTGTCCATCTTTTATCCTTCATTGTCAAGGTTCAGTTGTTGTACCGACTTATGATAGTCGTTGATCCACTCATCCAGTTTCGCATCAAAGCCATTGCGCCCTTTCTGATCAAAAAAGTTACCTTCTTTCATGATCGTAGTTAGAAGCCGGTCTTGTGCCTGAATGCAGCCAAGTGCTGTATTATAAGGGATGTGGCTGAAAGAAACCATTTCATAAACGGAAATGAACTGATCAGGATAAAGTTTTCCAAGCTCTTTCTCTATTTTCTTTCGTTCCAGGAAAACAGGGTCGGCCACCTTGTCCCTCATTTCCACAAAGTTAAGCAATGCCAGCTCGGCAACGGCATCGCCATTTGGCTTTCTTTTGCGGTCATATGCATTCAATATTGCATTCCAGTCTTCGCCGTACTCATTGATTAAAGACGCAAGTACAGAACAATCTTCAAAACCGGCATTCATACCTTGTCCATAAAAAGGAACGATAGCGTGGGCAGCATCGCCAATGAGAGCACTTTTATCGTTATAATGCCAGGGGTGAATATGTGTGGTAATTAATGAAGAGGTGGGGTTATTAAAAAAGTCTTCAACCAGCGTAGGCATCATAGGGACAGCATCCGGAAAGTGCGCGTTGAAAAACGCCTTAACATCCTGCTCTGTTTTTAGGGCTGCAAAAGAAGCCTCTCCTTCAAAAGGCAAAAATAACGTACAGGTAAAAGTACCATCGGTGTTCGGAAGAGCGATGAGCATGAAGTTCTTTCTTGGCCATATGTGCAGCGCAGTCTTCTCCATTTTTAAGCTTCCGTCAACGTTGGGTGGAATACTTAGTTCTTTATAGCCGTGTTCCAGATAGTATTGGGATGAATTAACGCGGTCCATCGTTGCATATGACGACCGAAGTGCTGAAAAGGCACCGTCTGCACCAAACAGAAGGTCCGCTTCCACTATCGTTTCGGAGCCTTCGGGAGTCTGCAGGTGCACCGTATTAGTTTTGACGTCTACTCGGTTGCAACGATGTTCAAAAACTATCTTCACTCCTTCGCTTTCGGCAAGTGTCATTAGCTTTTTGTTCAGTTCGCCACGACTTACAGAGTAGATCGCTTCATTGTTCTTTCCATATTGCTGAGAAGCGGCTGTGCCGTCAGACTGATGCAGATAACGACCATACATCGGAATAGCCAGTGCTTCTATATCTTCTCTCAAACCAGCAAGCTCCAGCGCTTTCCAGCCCCGGGCGCTCATTGCAAGGTTGATTGACCTGCCAGCTGCAACGGAAGCACTACGCATATCTGGCCGACGTTCGTAAATGGTAACGTTATATCCTTTCTTTTTAAGAATGATGGAAAGCAAAGAGCCTACTAATCCGGCTCCAAGTATGGTAACAGAGCGTGCCATTGATACTTTTTTTATTTCGGCAAAGTAAATAATAATTATAGAGGACTTCTATAAAACGCCGTGAGATTTGAGTGTGCCACGCTTCTGGGACGAAGGTCAATGCCTCTTACACAAAGGTCAATGCCTCTTACACAAAGGCACTTGCCTTCAGGATAAAGGTCGATGCCTTTGAGACAAAGGCACTTGCTTTTGGGACGAAGGTCGATCCCTTAAGAACGAAGGTTAAGGCCTTTAAAGCTAAGATCAATTGGTCAGGAAGAAAGGAAGACTCCTTTTCAAGAAATTTTAGAATGGGACACGCCTTCGAAGCAAAGGGAGATTCCTTTAAACCGGGAGCCGACACGCCAATGGCATCTTTTTGGTAAACAATCGGGCCGTAATAAAAAACTAAAGGTCAGGCGCTTGGAAATACCTGATTTACTCTTTGCTACAAAAGCAAAAACCTCAGTATAAAACTGAGGTTTTCTGTGGTGTGGGGCGGGATCGAACCGCCGACACAAGGATTTTCAGTCCTTTGCTCTACCGACTGAGCTACCGCACCATTCTTCTCTATAGCTTTCGCTATTGGGAGGGCAAAAATAAAGCTAATCCGCTATTTTCCAAAAATAGGCAGAAATTTATTGTTTTATAATCTCTTTGCCCTTCTCAGGCACAAACCACGCATAGATGCCAGGGATAATAAGAGAGGCATAAGGGACTGTTTTAAAATGCCGGTGATACTCTCTGAACGTGCCGGGTAAAAGCTTAAGATTGAACATGCGACTAAAGCAAAAAAGGGTAGGTAAACAATAAATTGCTTTCGTTCTGCTACAAGTTCACAGTATTTTGCAGCGAATGAATATGCAACAGTTTGCCGGGCAACTGGCAGTGCAGCTTTCCAACACTTCTGTTTTCGAATGGATTGCCGTAATATTCGGTGTTTTGCAGGTGTTACTCGCATGGAAGAATAAGGTACTACTCTATCCTGCAGGCATAATAAGTACGGCATTTTCAATTTATCTGCTCGCTCATGTCCATCTCTATGCAGAGTCTTTTTTAAATCTCTACTATCTTGTAATGAGCGTATATGGTTGTGCGCATTGGCTACGGAAAAGATCGGAGTCACAACTGCCCATCACCAAAGCAACAACAAGGGATTGGACGATCACGGCCGCAATAGTGTTCATTGGACTTATCCTACTGTACCTTATATTAAAGAACTTCACCCCTTCCGATGTTCCGTTCTGGGATGCATGGGTGTCCGCAACAGCATGGGCTGGTATGTGGCTGCTGGCAAAAAGGAAGCTGGAAAACTGGATATTGCTGAACGTTTCCAATGCCTTTGCCATTCCGCTGCAGTTTCACAAGGATATTCCGCTATATGCGATGCTTACCATTGTCTTGTTTATTGTCGCTATTTTTGGTTACCTCGAATGGAGAAAGATTCTACAACAACAACAAAGCTCGTGAGGCGGTTCCGGGTCATCTTACTTGTGCTTTTATTGCCGCAGTTATGTGCCGGTCAGAACTTGGATATGCAGCTGCTTAATAGCTGGCACGTACACCGGAACACTTCGCTGGATGGGACTATGAATGTGTTAGGAGCCACGATTTATCCGGTCGCTGCCGCCATTCCCGTTGCTCAATTCATTTATGGACTAGCGAAGGACGATCCAAAAAGTATTGAGAACAGCCTTCAGACTGCCGCTACCCTTGTGGTAACCGCAGCTTCTACTTATGGCTTAAAGTACATTATTAGAAGGGAACGTCCTTATGTAACACACCCGGAATACAAACCTTATGAATATGACGGAAGTCCGTCCTTCCCTTCAGGACATACCTCCTTTGCTTTTGCGACGGCAACAAATCTCAGTCTGGAGTATCCTCGGTGGTATGTCATCGTTCCGTCTTATCTATATGCTGGTGCAATAGGCTATTCCCGCATTCATCTCGGCGCGCACTACCCTAGCGATGTGCTTGCAGGAGCTATTGTAGGAGCAGCATCTGCCTATGTAACCTACAAGGGAAAGCAATGGCTGAAGGGCCACTGGAAGAAGAAACCACAGGAAAGACTTTTAGATTGAGCATAAAGAAAATTGTTGTCATCGGGCCTGAGTCAACAGGTAAAAGCACGCTTAGCAAGTCGCTCGCAAAAACGCTTGGTACTGTATGGGTTAAAGAATTTGCGCGTGCCTACCTCGAAACATTGAACAGAGAATACACCGAAGAGGATCTTTTAAGAATTGCCGAAGGACAACTAAAGGAGGAAGAAAGACTGCTGGAGCTTGCAAACAATTTTCTAATCTGCGATACGGACCTTCATGTTATTAAAGTATGGAGTGAGCATAAATATCAGCGTTGCCACAGACACATATTAGAACAAATAGCCGAAAAAAGGTACGATCTTTATTTGCTGACCTATATTGACGTTCCGTGGGAAAGTGATCCGCTCCGCGAGCATCCCGGGGAAGGCCAACGAAAATATTTTTATGAGCAGTATAAAGATATTGTCGCCAATGCAGGTGTGGACTGGATAGAGATCAAAGGAAGCGAAGAAGAAAGACTCACTACGGCTTTAAAGAAAATCGGTCAATTACAAAACGATGCTGTTACACATTCATCCTGAAAATCCACAGCCCCGACTTATACAACAAGCGATAGAGATACTGCGCAATGGCGGTGTTATCATTTATCCGACAGATACTATTTACGGACTTGGCTGCGATATATACAATGCAAAGGCAATTGAACGCATTTCCCGCATCAAAAAATTAGACCCTAAAAAGGCAAACTTCTCTTTTGTCTGCTCTGATTTGAGCAACCTGAGTGAGTACGCAAAAAGTATCAGCACACCGGTGTTCCGCATTTTGAAAAACTCGCTCCCCGGCCCTTACACCTTTATTCTAGAGGCCAGCAAGCAAGTGCCGAAGCTGATGAAAAGCAAAAAAGATACAGTCGGCATCCGCGTTCCGGATCATAATATTACACAGGCATTAGTCAGTGCGCTGGGGCATCCTGTAATGAGCGTTTCATTGCCTATGGATGATGATGTCGAGTACTATACTGACCCGGAACAAATACATGACATCTTTGAAAAACAGGTGGATCTAGTAATTGACGGAGGCGTCGGCAATACTATGCCCTCAACTGTTATAGATTGTACTGGTGACACACCTGTACTCTTAAGAAAGGGTGCCGGGGAATGGGATGAATGAGAAGCCCGTTTCTATTGGAGTACAACCGCTGTGTTTAGACAAAAGCATCTGACTATTTGAACGAATATGCCTTCAGGTATCTCATTTCGGTGCGGCCTCTGTCGGCCTTTACCAGAAAGTAGTCTTTGAAGCTTGTGTCTGACCCGTAGTGAAAGCCAATGATATACGAAAACTGAGCAGTGTCTCTACGCAATTCCGGAACAATGAGCTCGTCTGCCTCAGGCATTACTACCTGGCCCGACGCATCGTTGTGCCCATAACTTACCAGCACTTCATACACACCTTTATCACTCTCCGGGCTTGCAATTACCTCTATTGAGAAATAAAGCTTGTTGAGATCATCCGGTATGCGCATGCTGTCCGACGCCACAACCGTATTAGCAGCCGGAGCATGGCCTCTTTCAACAGCTATCTCTTTCTTTTTAGAATCGGGTTGACTGCAGCCAAGCAATAATATTGGGAGTAAAAGGTATATGGTCCGCATTATAAAAAAGAAGCAATTTATTAAGAAAAGCGTTCCTGCAGATATGGGCACCTACTTTTATCAGCTTATCTACTCCATAGGCAGAAAACAATACACGGAAAAAGGCGATGTGACGTTGGTGCGGTAAGTCACAAATGGGAAAGCGGTTCGTACTACAACCGCTTTTTTTGTTGGCTACACTCTTCTCAGATCGGCTTTTCCTTCCCGAACTGCGACCAGCGATTAACAAAAAAACTTCATTTCAATATGTTTCCCTAAAGACAAATTAATAGTAGAAACCATTTAAACGGTAACGGACGAGGCTTACGCTACCGTTGCTACAACTTCGGTCCTTTTTCCTTCAACCTTTCTTTACTTTCTTTCAAACTCATATTCAATTCTTTCAGCCTAATATTCAATTCTCTTAACCTAATATTCAATTCTCTCAACCTAATATCAATTCTCTTATTCAAATAAGACTTAACAAATCTCCAATTTGATTTTCCCTCAATTTCAATTGAGATTGCTTCAACTCAATATTGAAAAACGTCTTTTCAATATTAAAAAACGTCTGACAAATAAGAGTTTTAGTCTATCGAATATGTAGTTGGGTCAATTGTATATGCTGTTGACTCTTTTAACAATTAGGTTAAGAGAATTGAATATGAGGCTGACAAAAAGTTGAATGAGGTTGAGAAAATGTTTGATTAAACCTGGTTCAGGGTGCTATTTCTGGCTGTAATAGTGAAACTTACGGGCCTGATCAAACAAGAAGACCTATAAGGTTTTTAAAAAACCTTATAGGTCAGGGCATATGATGGTAAGCACGTATGAATATTTAGCAAAGCGCTTTTTAGTTTCTAAGCGGCTTTCCTGTCTGTAAAATACTTTGCAATCTTTCCAGTGTTTTCCGTTGCCCGCAAAGGCTTAGAAAAGCTTCTCTTTCCAGATCAAGTAAATATTGCTCACTCACAAGACCGGCCTGGGTTAAATCGCCCCCGCACATGACATATGCCAGCTTTTCGGCTACGAACTTATCATAGTCGGAAATATAGTTGCCGCGCCACATAGCATGAATGCCGGAAAGCAGTGGCGCTAAACCTCCACGCCCCTGTACTTTTATGTCGGAGCGCTGAACGGGTTGTGTGTAACCTTGCTCATGCAGAAGAAGTACTTTGCGTTTCGCGTCTGCTATCCTGCGGTCAACATTCATGCTAATGCCGTCCCGTCCTTTCTGTAGAAAATACATATCAAAAGCTTCCTGAGCTGAAGTAGAGACTTTAGCAGTGCCTACCATAATAAACAGTTGCTGCAGGTAATTCAGCTCTACATCTTCCTTTATATTGCGGTCTGAGGCACGAAGTACCAGTTCTTTTGTACCCCCGCCACCGGGAATCAAACCCACACCCATCTCTACAAGGC
>DATJDP010000156.1:0-24141 GCA_035497355.1 Flavipsychrobacter sp. | reverse complement strand
TTCCAGCTGGCGCAGCAGGTCGCCGACCTGTTTGACCAGTACCAGGTCTACCGCGCCGACTGGCTGGACGACTGGGCCCATGGTCGCGACGTACTGCGCGACCCGCACGGACAACCCCTGCCGCTGCCCGCGACGCAGCGCTGGCAGTCACGCTTGTGGCGCGCACTGCTGCACGACGTGGGCACCGCACAACGCGACAGCCATCGCGCCGCCGTGCATCGTGCCTTCCTCGATCGCGCCGCCGCACTGGAGGCGCGGCCGAGTGGCCTGCCCCGGCGCATCGTGGTTTTCGGCATCTCCTCGCTGCCGCAGCAGACGCTGGAGGCGCTCACTGCGCTGGCCCGGGTGTGCCAGGTTTTTCTGCTGGTGACGAATCCCTGCCGGCATTACTGGGCCGACATCATCGAGGACCGCGAGCTGCTCAAGGCCGAGCGGCACCGCCAGCCAGCCAAACCCGGCGCACCGGCAACGCCGGCGTACCAGGATCTGCACCTCCACGCCAACCCGTTGCTCGCCGCCTGGGGCAAGCAGGGGCGCGACTACATCCGCCTGCTCGACGGTTTCGATGCGCCGGAGCGCTACCGCACGCGCTTCGCCGCACTGGGCCGCGACATCGACCTGTTCAGCGGCCCCGGCCGCGACACCATGCTGCACCAGGTGCAACAGGCCATCCTTGATCTTGAACCGCTGCCCACCGATCCGGCGCAACGCCGGTCGTGGCAGCCTGGCGACGAATCGCTGCGCTTCCACGTGGCGCACAACCCGCAGCGCGAGGTGGAGATCCTGCACGACGAGCTGCTCTTGCCAACTATGGGCACCGCGTAGTGAAGACCAAATGGGCCAAGAATAAAGAGATATCCTTTCTTAGTGGTGTGCGCATCACAGGGTTGGATGATGTGGGTGTTATCCAAAAGATCACACACATCATTTCAGGCGTGCTGAAGATGAATATGCGCTCTATAAGTATCGATTCAAAAGATGGAATATTTGAAGGAAATATAATGGTGTATGTACATGACAGGGAAGAGCTCGACCAGCTATGTCAGGAGCTTGGTAATCTTAATGGCATCAATAAAGTGGAGAGACTGGAAGCCCAGGAAGAGTGATGTCAATTATGAATTGTGAATTATGGATTATGGATTATGTAAATAGCGAGTGACAGGCCCTCTACTTTCTACTTTAGACTTATGACTTACGACTTATACAATCAATACAAAGAAATAACACAGAAAGCTGCTGACTTCAACTATGCTGCTGCAGTATTAGGATGGGATCAGGAGGTTTACATGCCGACGAAAGGCTTTCCTTACCGTGGCAGGCAGCTGGCCACACTGGCAACACAAGCACATGAGCTGCTGACAAGCGAAGCGTATGGAAGTATGCTGCAGGAGCTTGCTGGTAGTAATGACTTAAATGAAGAGCAGCAAAACAATATACGTCTGAGCCTCGAGGATTTTGAAAAGAACAGAAAGCTTTCTTCTGACTTTGTGGAAAAGCTGACGCAGCAGACAAGCAATAGCTACAGCGCGTGGATAGAGGCACGCAAGAGAAATGATTTTTCTGTTTACGCCCCCGAACTCGAAAAAATGCTTGCACTGAAAAAGGAGCAGGCACAGCTTTACGGCTACGACAGCCACCCTTATGATGCCCTTCTGGACGACTACGAAAAAGGTGCAACTGTAGCAATGCTTGACCCGATTTTCAGCAAGGTAAAAGAAGAACTGTCGCCGCTGATAAAACAAATAAGGCAAGGAGAGCAGGTGAATGATGACTTTTTTAACAAGGGCTTTGAGCGGCAAAAACAATTCGACTTTTCCCTCGAAGTACTGCGGCGGATGGGCTACGATTTCGAAGGAGGCAGACAGGATTATTCGGAGCATCCTTTCACCACTTCTTTTGCTCCGACAGATGTGCGCGTTACCACGAGAGTGGATGAAAACGACCTCGCCTCACTGCTCTGGAGCTCCATTCATGAGGGTGGACATGCGCTATATGAACAGGGCTTGCGGGAAGACCAGTATGGTATGCCCTTGGGCGCAGCAGTTTCGCTCTCTATTCACGAGTCACAATCAAGGCTCTGGGAAAATTGTGTAGGCAGAGGCCTTCCTTTCTGGAAGTTTTTCCTTCCGGTACTTAAACAACGCTTTTTGGAGCAGTTAAAGAACGTCGCGCCAGAAGATATCTACATTGCAGCAAACAGAGTATCCTCTTCTCTCATCCGTACAGAAGCCGATGAGTTGACGTATCATTTCCATGTGATGATCCGTTATGAAATTGAAAAGCTGTTGATCAGCGGCGAAATAAGGACGAAAGATCTGGCAGGTATTTGGAATGAGTATTACCAGAAATACCTGGGCGTCTCGTCGCCAGATGATTTGCAGGGCGTATTGCAGGATGTGCACTGGAGCCATGGCAGCTTTGGTTATTTCCCTACCTATTCGCTGGGCAGCTTTTATGCAGCTCAGTTTTTTGAACAGGCGAGAAAAGATATTAATGGCCTGCAAGACCAGATTACGAATGGCGATTTCAAAGAATTGCTCTCGTGGCTTAGGCAGAACATTCATCAGTACGGAAGGCGCTTCAGAAGTGAGGAACTTTGCAACAGAATCACAGGACGCGGCCTGGATTTCGCTTCATTCATGAAGTATGCGACAGAGAAATACACGTCGATCTATAAATTGACCTGATTTTTTTTTAAAACTCAATGAGGGAAAAAGGGCTGATATAAGACATGTCGGTTGAGTTAGTAACATATCGTGAGCCTTTGAATAAAGAGGAAATTTCGTTTCTGCGTCAAAAAGAAGAGAGGGAAAGACGGCAAATATCTAAGATCGTACGAGTATTTATGATTCTAAGTTTTGTTGTGCCGTTTATAGTTGCATGGCTGCGGGCGTTTGGTGGTGAGGAGAATGCCTTCTCTTTTCTGGATTATTTTGTCGGTGTACTTTTTCTCCTTTGCTTTTCTGCCGCAGGCATCTACTGGGGCTATTATCATAATCTTCGGAAGGTACAGCTTGACTTGAAGTATAGCACCAAGACCATAGAGCGTGCCTTCATTACCCGCAAGCAATACATGCCGGTAAACAACAGTTATTTCTTTTACCTGTCTTCTGCTATAAAGCTAAGTATCGAGGTGGACGAGCTGGACTACCGCAGGCTTGAAAAAGGAGACGAAGTGAGTATTGAATACACAACGTTTTCCCAAATGTACCTCGGTTATTTTTAGTCTATTTGCTGTAGCAGCTCCACGATTTCCGCTGTAGTTTTGTTCTTGAAGTCTGCAAACCGGTGCTGCGGGTAATGTGCCCGAAGATGTAATATCAGCTCTCTGCGGGAAGGCGTCGGGGAAAGCTGCTCAGGGATTTCCTCCATCTCTATAGTGTAATATCCTTTGTCAGCAATGGACTGCTTCATTTCTTCAGTAGCCTCTTCTATATGGCAAAACTGGCATTCTTCTATATCCAATACTGCTTCCGGTTCATCTTTGGAAGCAAGAAAGTCTTTGCCGTAATTATATATTCTATCGGCATCTCTCATTTCATCGGGCACCAGAATATCGAAATGCATCACCTGTCCGTTTTTCCTTTTTACGTAAGTATCCCAAACTGCTATATTCATATTGTCTTTGTTATTTTACCATAGAGAAAAGCCCGGAATCGTTTTGAGGAAATGATAGAGGAAAAATAAAAACAAGATCAGAGTCATAATCAATAGCTCCTTGTTCTTCCTGAAAAAGCCTTTTTCTTCTGTTTCAGGCTTAATATATCCAGCTTCTTTTAAAATCGTCACTGCTCGCTCCACATCTGCTTCGTGCACTACCAGCTTTACTCCCTGTATGGCATTAGCAAGATATGGCATCATCACAATCGTATCCTCATCTTTCAGCAGGCAAAAAACGCCCTGCGACTCCAGAAGCGATTGCATAGCATGCGCTTCTGCAGGAGTAAGGTAAGATTTGATGATGGTAAGCATTGACTGAAAGTACGAATTTCCTGTCGGCTCTTACTTAAGATGAATGTATGGGTCGCGATAGAAGATAACGATACGTACATTCCTGAAAAAACAATAGGATGACTATTTTGTATTAGACAAAAATTAATTTCACTTTTCAATCATAAAAGCTGCGCAATGAGATACTCTATGCTTTGTATGTTCATGTTTTTCTTGTGGCTTACGAATGTTCAGGCACAAAACATTGTATGGGAGAAAAGTTTCGGAGGATCTCAGAGTGAAAACCTTCCCCAGATAAGGAACTGTAGCAACGGATACCTTATTTGTGGAAACAGTTGGTCTGGCAACGGAGATGTTACCGGTCATCGTGGCTTGTCCGACGTTTGGCTCGCCAGAGTCGACAGTTCTGGCAATCTGCTTTGGCAAAATACTATTGGCGGTAGCGGTACGGATGTAGCCATGAATCTGAATGCAACACCTGACGGTGGTTTTATCATCGCTGGCGCTACTATGTCCACAGATATTGTTCCGTCGACTCCCAACGTTATATTGGGCTATTATTATTTATACGATGCGTGGCTCATCAAAATAGATAATAACGGAAATCTGCAATGGCACAAAACCTACGGTGGCTCGGGAACAGATTATTTTTTTGATGCGCGGCCAACTTCGGACGGCGGTTACATCGCTGCAGGCTTTACAAATTCTACAGACTACTATATAAATGCGATTTATGGAAATTCTGACGTATGGGTAGTGAAAACAGACGCTGTTGGCAATGTTCAATGGGTAAAGTCTATAGGAGGAAGTGCCGATGAAGGTGCGCATTCTCTGTTGCAAACAGACGATGGTGGTTATTTACTCGCAGGATATACGCGGTCCTCAAACCACGGTGGATCTGTCTTGCACGGTATGATGGACGCCTGGATAATTAAATTATCCGGCGGCGGTACGCTTCAATGGGAAAAGACTTTCGGTGGTCTTGAGGATGATGAGGCGTCTGAGATCAGAAAAACAAGCGACGGCAACTTTATTGTCGTGGGCAACACCAGGTCTTCCATCGGAGCTTTGACTAATAAGGGAGCCGCTGATATCTTACTCTTCAAGATAGATTCCGCAGGACAATTGCTATGGATGAAAGATTATGGCGGAAGTGGCGAAGATGTCGGCCTCTCTGTTATTGAAACACAGGATACAACAGGCTTCTTTGTTACGGGATATACCTCTTCCAAGAACGGAGATATAAGTTTTAGCCATGATACTTCATATACAGATGCGTGGATCATAAGAACAGATAATGGGGGAAATAAATCCTGGGAGCGGGCTTATGGGGGTATGGGAAAGGAAATGGCCTATAGCATCATAGAAACGGATAGCGATCAATTTGTATTTGCGGCGGCTGCAACATCAGACAGTTGCGAGGTTTCCTTTAATCATGGAGATTACGACTACTGGATTGCGAAGATAAAGGCCGCTACACTCGGCATTCGTGACCAGCAGTCCATACAGTCGATTGATATTTATCCTACCGTCGTTAATTCAGGAGTGTTACATATAGATCTGCCGATTGTGGGAATTGCAGAACTATGTGTTTATAATGCCAACGGTCAATTGATGGAGAAGAAAACACTTTGTGAACGTCACAATCAGGTAGTTCTTAACGGGCTTCCGAACGGTACCTATTTCCTAAACCTTCAGCAAAAAAATAACGTGTATCATGCGAAGGTGATCGTTGCAGAATAAAACACACACTACTGTTCCCGCTGCAATAAATAGGTTGCCAGGTCTTTCAGGTGGAGCTTGCGTTTACTTAGTACGGCAACCTCTTCGAGGCAGTTGAATGCTGCGTCAGAATACCGCTGCACCGCTTCACGACAGGCAACGTCTGCACCTGTTGCAACAAACAGATTAAGCATAGCCGGTATTTTATCTTCCTTATCATGCTGCAGCCAGTCGTTTATTTGCTGCTTTTGTGCGCTATTGGCGTTCTCCTGCGCTTTCAGCAGCAGATAAGTCTTCTTATTTGATTTTATGTCCCCGCCATTTTGCTTGCCTATTTTATCCGGAGTACCAAAGGCATCGAGATAATCATCCTGCAGCTGAAAAGCGATGCCAAGGTTCTTTCCGAATTCATACAGTTTGCTGGCATTACCACCCGTTGCTCCTCCCAATAGCGCACCCATCTTCAGACTACAGGCGAGCAATACAGAAGTTTTCAACCGGATCATTTCAATGTATTCGTCAATACTAACATCTTGCCTTGTTTCAAAGTCCATATCCAGCTGCTGCCCTTCACACACCTCAATCGATGTTTTATTAAACAGGTGTAATACCTGCGGCAATGCCCGTTTTACATTTGCAAGTTGATCGTAAGCATAGATGCTCATTACATCACCGCAAAGAATACCCGCTGTAAGCCCGTTCCTTTCGTGCACCGTTTGTTTGCCACGGCGCAATGGCGCTTTGTCCATTATGTCATCGTGGATCAGAGTGAAATTATGAAACAGTTCAATACCCATTGCAGCATACCATGCATCGTCAGATATAGGTTCAAACAGCTCATTTGCCATCAGGCACAGTACTGGTCGTATACGTTTGCCACCTATTGTCAGAAAGTAACGGCAAGGCTCGTATAAGGTATCTGGCAGCTGCGGAAAAGGAAGCGTTTTTGAAAACCTGTCTTCAAATAAAGGAACCAGTTCAGTAAATGAGTGCATGATCGTTTTTTGACAACGTGGCAAAGGTATATTTGTCTCCGTTTTTACTTTCCTTTTCTTTTGTTGTCGCCTCTTTGTTTAGTTTTCTGTGTTTTCTCTTTTGGTTTTTCAGTTTTCGCCAAAGGGCGGCGCTCTTGCTGAGGCATTTCAACGAGCACAAAGTCTATTTGTCGCTTGTCTAGATTAGCTGCTGCCACACGCACTTTTACTTTATCACCAATGCGGAAACGAATTCCTGTATTCCTTCCGACAAGTGCATATTCATTTTCGAGCATTTCAAAATCGTCGTACTGAGACAAATCAGAAACAGAAACCATTCCCTCGCATTTATGTTCCACGGTCTCTGCCCAGAAGCCGAAGCTTGCAGCGCCGCTAACTACGGCTTCAAACTCTTCCCCAACATACTGCTCCATAAACTCTACCTGCTTGTATTTGTTGGCGGTACGTTCTGCCTCCATGGCTTTGCGCTCCATTTCACTGCAATGGCGGCAAAGGGTCTCCATGTGTTTGACAGGCTTTATATCGTCGTTAAGACACTCTAGCAAAACCCGGTGAACCAGAATGTCGGGGTAGCGCCGGATGGGAGAGGTGAAATGGCAATAATTGTCAAACCCCAACCCGTAGTGCCCGATGTTGTCTGTTGTATATACGGCCTTGGCCATCGTGCGAATGCCGAGGCTTTCAAGGACGTGCTGCTCAGGTTTGCCCTGCGCTTCTTTCAGCATTTCGTTGAAAGAACGTGCAATAGCTTCCGGTGTATTCAGATCAAACCGGTGCCCAAAACGCGCAGCAAAAGTGGTGAACATTTTTAGTTTCTCTTCATCGGGCACATCGTGCACACGGTAGGGGAAGGGAACAGGTTTGTCTTTCACCGTTATTTCAGAAACATACGCGGCTACATGCTTATTGGCAAGCAACATAAATTCTTCGATCAACTGGTGTGCCTCTTTGCTTTCCTTAACGACAATGCCTATCGGTTTTGCATTTTCATCGAGCTTAAATCGCACTTCTTGTGAAGAGAAATTGATGGCTCCTTTTTTGAAGCGCTCCTTCCTCAGGTTCTGTGCTATCTGGTTGAGCAGCATTACAACCTTCTTATGGTCACCTTCTGCGCCTTCGATCATTTCCTGCACTTCTTCGTAGGTGAAACGACGGGCAGAGCGAATGACAGTTTTGCCGAGCCAGTAGTTTTTTATCCTGCCCTCTTTCGTTATTTCAAAAACGGCAGAAAAAGTATACTTCTCTTCATCAGGACGAAGGGAGCAAAGTTGGTTGGACAGCCTTTCCGGCAGCATGGGCAGCACGCGGTCGGGAAGGTAGACACTTGTAGCCCGTTTGTAAGCTTCTTCGTCTAGCGGCGAATCTTTCTTTACATAGTGAGCTACATCGGCGATATGTACACCTATTTCGTAGGTGCCGTCTTCCAGTTCGCGGAAAGAAATGGCATCATCAAAGTCTTTCGCATCTACCGGATCAATAGTAATGGTAAGTATTTTTCTAAAATCTCTGCGTTGCTGTATTTCTTCCTCGTCTATCGTTTCAGAGATGCGCGCTGCTTCTTCCATTACGTCATCAGGGAAATGTAACGGAAATCCGTTGTCAACAAGGATTCCCTGCATGGCCACCTCGTTACTGCTTTCATTGGTGAGGATACTGACAACCTCTCCAACGGGGTTTTTTGCCTTTGCGGTCCATTCCGTAATCTTAACAATGGCTTTGTCGCCGTTTTTCGCCCCATTCAGCAGATCAATCGGGATGAAGATATCTACCGGCATATTGTGCTTGTCCGGTATCAGAAAGGCAAAATGCTCTTTCACTTCAAGTGTGCCGGAAAATTCTGTTTGTCCGCGGCGAACCACTTCTTTGATCACACCCTCTTGTCTTCCATTTCTCCTTGCCGCGCCTGTTATTTCTACACGTACTTCATCTCCGTCCAGCGCAGTGCCAAGCTTATCAGGCTTTACTATTATATCGCGCTCCAATCCTTCAACGATCACAAAGCCCATTCCGCTTTTTACTATCTCCAGTCTTCCTTTCAGCAGATCATTGCTGACTTGTTTTTTTTTCTTTTTAGTCTTTTTGTGGGCCATTCTTTTGTGTTATTTGATAGCAACCCGATAACTTCCTGAATTTTAAAACGCGGAAGTGCTAACGAAAAACAGGTTACTTTGGTGGTTAGATCTGTTCAAACGGTAAATATAAAAAAGCCTTGCCAAGTGAAATATTAATTATTGAACACCTATTGTTTTAATACCTAATGGCATATTGTTTTTAAGTATAACTCTTTTAAAATCTTCTTCATGAAAAAGTTGTTCCTCTTCTTGCTATGCTGCTGCTTGTTTATTACAGTTAATGCACAGAGCAAAGAAAAATATGATGCCGGTTTTATTCGTACTGCTATAATGGACGGATTGATGGAGGTGCAGCTCGGAAGAATGGCACAAACGAATGGTGCCTCTCAACAGATCAAAGATTATGGAAGGATGGTCGTAAACGACCATAGCCGGACGAACGCTGAACTCAGCAGCCTTGCCAAACGAAAAGATGTAAATATCCCAGAAGAGGTGGGAAGCAACCTAAAAAGTGAAATGGATAAGCTGTCATCTCTCAGGGGTGACCAGTTCGACAGAGCATTTATAAATACTATGGTTGAAAATCATCTTCGGGAAATTAATTTGTACAAGGCGGAGACGTATAAAGGAGAGGACCCCGATGTTCGCAACTGGGCTGCTCATAAAAATCCTGTGCTGCAGAAGCATCTGGAATGGGCAAACCGAATCAAAAAGGCACTTAAGTAAACAAGCTCTCTTTTAATCATTTGTTATTCTTACCATTTTTCACTTGACAAAAGTTCTTTTTATTTTAAAATTGCATTAAATTATTTAAACGGTAGTGATCTTTCACAAACAATTCGTGCAATGAACCTTTCAAGTGACCCAGAAATTACGGTAGTCGTACCGGTTTATAATGTAGAAAGTTACATTGCTACGTGCATTCATTCGCTACTTGCACAAAGCTTCCGCGACTTTGAGCTTTTACTCATCGATGATTGTGGCAGCGACCAATCAATCAAAATAGCGGAGCAAATTTTAAGCGAACAGCAACGAATACCGTGGCGTGTTGTTAGACTGCCTACTAACTCGGGCCTTGGCGACGCACGGAATGTCGGCATTGAGACCGCAAAGGGTACATTTATCGCATTTGTGGACAGCGATGATTGGGTTCCGTACACAATGCTTGAGGACTTTCACGATGAAATCGTTTTGCATCCCGATAGTATAGTATGTGGTAATACCGTGGCGGTAACAGAAGGAGAGCAATCTCCTTATTGGGTGAATGTGACGGAGCGAAAGGTGTTTGAGAAAACCGATGCGATTAAAAGGATGCTCACCTACAATGAAGTTCTTGATACGGCATGGGCGAAAATAATTCCGAAGAAATTGTTCATTGATAACAATATCCGCTTCCCGTCTGCCCTGTATTTTGAAGATACACCTACCAATCTGAGGCTGTTCGATAAGGCTGAAAACGTAATCGCCATTCCCAATACCGTTTATTTCTACAGGCAAAACCGTCCCGGTTCTATCCTTCAGCAAAAATCTGTAAAGTCAGTACACGACCGCTTGTTTGTATTTGAGGACATCTTCAGCTATCTGTGTACCATCCCTTCTATGGATTACGAGTTTTCTGTCGACTACTATCTCCACCGCCTTGCCGGCGAATACCGTAATATTTTTAAGAACTATCATCTCCCTCATAGAGATCAGCAAAGTCTTGCAAAGGAAGTGGCCGAGAAAGTGTGGCAACTGAAAAGAAAAAACAGGCATACCAAAGTGAGAAGATATGTGGGTATCAAATTTGACATGCTGCTGAAGAAAGGTCTGTATAAAAACACTTTACTGTTCTATCTCCTTCACAACAATAGCTATAGCGTATTTAAGAGCCTGATTGACTTTTATATGTGAGCGTCTCCAAAAAGACACGAACCAATGCGTTAGTTAAAGGCAGACACACAGGTCTGCCCCTACGTGTCTGGTAACGATTCACCAACATCCGCATAAAAAAGCAACCGACCTCTCAGCCGGTTGCTAATACCTATTCCCAACTCCTTCACTTCTCCACTTCATCCCTTCTTCACTCACATCGCCATCAGGCAGATAGGCTCTGTCCAGTCGCTGGTAAGGCCCTGAGAGCCGAGTGCACGTACGCGAAACCAATAGACTTTGCCTGGCATAAGATCGGATACCGAGCCATTGCAGCCGCTGTTGCACATGCCGCTTTTCCATTCAGTGCCCGTCAGCGGGTCGGGACAAAACTCTATGGCGTATGCTTTTGCGTTGTGCACCTTGGTCCACTTTAGCCCTATTACCCCATGGCGCAATACAAAGGCGCGCAGGTCCTGCGGTACGTTGAGGGTATCATACCGGCGCGGCCCCCTTGTTTTAACAGGCATACCGGCAAGGTCTATTATATTGGCATCGCCCCTGCTAATAGAGGTCACATAGCCGGCAAGCGATAGCAACAGCATGCGTACTGTAGCCAGTTTTTCATTTCTTACCATTGTGGCCGATGTTCCTCCGCCAATCGTTGCCTGTTGCGCTGCTCCGAGCTCGTCAATAGCAGACAAGAAATCTGCCATAGTTACGGGTGGTGCTGCAAAGATGGTACTGTTCGCCGTCATCTTAGTGTGGATGTTGCTTGAGAACTGGATAAGATCCGGTACATTTCTCTTGTCTAATTTCAGTGCAATTGTTGCCATTGTTTATTTTGGTTTTAAAATTGATTATTAGTGAAAATGAATTTTGTAAATGACGTCCCTGTACGGGACTGTTTAATGAGCTATTTGCAATAATTATCCGCCATTGTGCGGACACGAAAAAACAAACATGGACTGCCTCTTGCAGAAGGCCCGACCGGAAAGTCGTTTTCCTTGTCTCCACATGCTTCCGTTGTGATTGTTATGAAAGAAAGAATGGGGGGAAGTACCGAAATGGCTTTGGGATATCCCGGCGTCTCTTCGGGATGTACAGTTGTCTCTTTGGGATGTCCCGAAATGGTTTTGGGATATCCCGAAATGGTTTCGGGATGTCCCTGCGTCTCTTCGGGATATCCTTTTATCATTTTGGGATGTCTTGTTGTCTCAGGTTGATATCCCAAAATGGCTTCGGGATATCCCGTTGTCTCTTCGGGATATCCTGTTGTCTCTTTGGGATATCCCAAAATGGCTTCGGGATGTCCTGTTGTCTCTTCGGGATGTACAGTTGTCTCTTTGGGATATCCCGAAATGGTTTCGGGATGTCCCAAAATGGCTTCGGGATATCCCGGCGTCTCTTCGGGATATCCTTTTATCATTTTGGGATATCCTGTTGTCTCATCTTGATGTACAGTTGTCTCTTCGGGATATCCCCAAATGGCTTCGGGATATCCCAAAACGTCAGCTGTAACTCCCAACGTACAATTTGTCGTTCTTGTAAGATGTTGATTCATAACGCTTTCTCTTTCGGGTACAAATCTCGACAGCACTTCGCATCAAATACTCCCACATTTGTGTGGGTGTTTTAAATCTTTTGTGTGAGTGTGCGGAGCTATGGCATACGGGCTACAGCCATTTGCTGAAATGCAAGGGGTGGATGGGTAGGTTGAGCGAAAATATTCAGTTGACAGTTGGCCCTTGAGAGACATCCCGGAGCATAAAAGGAGCGACATTTCTGGATATGGGGCATCAGCCTTAGCAGCCTGCTTTCTATCATTCTTTTTTGCAAACCTTCAACCATTAAATTCAATTTTTTGAAGGTTTTCAATTTTCCATCGTAGGTTTATCGCATGAAACCTGTACGTTCACTGCCTTTGATGATTGGACGGAAACCTGTGCTGGAGGCACTGCAGCAAGGAACGACGATTGAAAAGATATTTTTGCTGCGGTCAGCAACAGGGCCGGAGATCAATACCATCAAGCAGCTGGCACGCGATCAGAATATACCCCTAAGCCAGGTGCCGGTCGAAAAGCTAAACAACCTTACCAGATCGCAGCATCAGGGGGTGGTAGCCTGGACGAGCCTGCTCCAATATGTTGACTTACAAAACGCCATATCTCATGTGGTAGAGCAGGGGCAAACGCCACTGTTTATGCTGCTGGACGGTGTTACAGATGTCCGTAATGTAGGTGCAATTGCCCGTACTGCTCTGTGCTGCGGCGCGCAGGGCATTATCCTTCCCACTTCTTCGTCCGCATCGCTGACGGAAGATGCCATCAAGACTTCCGCGGGTGCATTAAAAAAAATATTGCTTTGCCGTATCCCTTCCGTTCCTCAGGCTATAGATGTGATGCGGCTGAATGGTATTCAGGTTCTGGGTACGCAGATGAAGGGAAGCATTCCCGTCTTTGAAGCTGATCTGTCGAGTCCCTGCTGCATTGTGATGGGCGCAGAAGACACGGGTATTAGTAAAGATGTGATCAAAAGAGCAGATACGTTGATTCGTATTCCAATGGCTGCAAGCTTCGACTCCCTCAATGTGTCCGTAGCGGCGGGGATGATACTCTATGAAGCGATGAGGCAAAGGCTTGTAATTTGATAATTTGGTAATTTGATAATTTGATGATTTGGTAATGGAAGAATGCGGGAGTTCGATAATGTGATGATTTGCGCTCCCTGTTCCGCTTCAGATAAAACGTCTCATCCATATGAACATTCAGCAACAGATCACAGGCTATATTAACAATCAGCCAGAGCCAAAACAGCGCGACATGCAAGAACTGCATCGTATCATTTCCGAAATAAAGCCTGGATGTAAGCTATGGTTCCTTGATGGAAAGAATGAGGAAAATAAGGTCGTTTCTAATCCTAATATAGGCTATGGTCTTAATACCATAAAGTATACTGAGGGAAAGACCAGAGAGTTTTACCGCATTGGCATCAGTGCAAACACAACTGGGATATCCGTCTATATTATGGGTATTGATGATAAAGCCTATCTCGCTAAAACGTATGGAAAAGAGATTGGCAAGGCGACCGTGACAGGGTATTGCATTAAGTTTAGGGCACTGAAAGATATAGATATTGAAGTGCTCAAAACGGCAATAAAAGATGGGTTTGGCCGGGTATAGCGATGGAGCTGACTATCTCAACAACCTAATGATGAAAAATCCCTTATTTGTTTTTCCTTTCTTTCACTACATTTGCTGCCTCAAAGGTTTTCGCTATTGCGGAATGAAAAGGGAATCAGGTGCAAGTCCTGAACATTACCCGATGCTGTAAGCTTCAAAAAAATCTTTTGTTTCTCCACGCCACTGTTTCGTTGAGACGGGAAGGCTCAAAAGATGAAGCGAGTCAGAAGACCGGCCTTTGTAACTATTACTTCGCTGCTTTCGGGAATAAAAGCACAGGTAAGAAAAAGCATCTTTTGCTTTCTCTTTCTTGAATCATTCCTTTTGCAGCATATAACATGTTTTTTAAAAACTAAATGCTATATGCGAAAATTGTTACTTTCTCTTTTTATTGCTTCTGCAGGTTTCGCGCAGGCGCAGACCTATGTCTCAGATTTTGAAAGCTTGTCCTTGTCTGGCACGGATACGTTTTATGTCAACTTCTCTGCGCCCGGTAGTGATGTCGGATTTTTGGACGGGTTTATTCACTTTCCCTGTGTTTACGACACTGCTTTTGGATATAGTTTCTGGAATTCAGGCTTTGCCTATTCTAACATGACCGACAGCGTGACTAGTGGAATCATTAATCAATATGCAGCAAAGGCGGCAAGTGGCCACAGCAATTCTGCGAACTACGCTGTAGGCTACGGCGCTGAAAACTATGTCTTACGTGTGAACAATGTTTCTGGCCTATATCATGTGCTTTCCGGGTTTTATGTTACTAACTCCACCTACGCCTACAATAGCATGCGGTACGGTGATGCTTTTGGCAAAAAGTTTGGGGGTGTAACGGGCGATGATCCGGATTGGTTTAAGTTACGTGTCTTTGGTTTTTCAGGTGCGCAGATTACTGATAGTGCGGAGTTCTATCTGGCTGATTTTAGAGACACTAACAACGCTAATGACTATATCGTTAAAGACTGGCAATGGATGGACTTAAGTAGCTTAGGTCATGTTGACAGTGTTGTTTTCAGGCTCAGTTCTTCCGACACTGGTCAGTGGGGAATGAATACACCGGCCTATTTTTGTATGGACGACTTCACTATGATTGATGCAAACGGTGTAGCAACCATCGAACGGCCATACGTAGTAAAAGTCTATCCTAATCCGGCTACCAATTTCATTATAGTTGAGGGTGATAATGCAAAACTTGAAACGGTTATGCTGACGGACGTTACCGGACAGGTATTGTCCTCGTACAAAGCTGTTGGTGAAAAGCTATCCATTCCTGTAAATCAATTGCCCAATGGCGTTTATTTCCTGCGGCTCAACAATGGCGCTCAAAAGCAAACGGTCCGTTTCATAAAACAGTAATATGCAAAAGATATTCTTGCTTTTCGCTTCCTGTTGCTTCGTAATGACTGCAACTGCACAATATGCTCCGCAAGCTGGTATAGCAGGTAGCGACGCCATATCAGGAGGTAGTTCACAAATCGTAGGGTGGGCCACAGGCTGTACACTACAGCGTGGTTACCTGAATATTAGTCAGCCGTCACTTGGCCTTGTTACCTCCGGCGATAGCACGCTCGCAATTGGTGCTGTCGACAATTACGTGGTAAGCCTGGGCGATAGTGGAGTAGCAACGCTCAGCTTTGCCACCCCTATCACTAATGGTAGCGGACCTGACTTTGCGGTGTTCGAAAATGGCTTTCTCAATGTTCAGAACCCTGAAGAAGCGTTTTTGGAGCTTGCCTTTGTAGAAGTCAGCTCAGATGGAGTAAACTTCTTTCGCTTTCCCGCCTCTTCGTTTATACAGGATACCATGCAGCTATCAAGCATAGCGGGTGAAAATTATATGAATGCCAGACAGGTAAACAATCTTGCAGGGAAATATATCAGTAATTACGGAACGCCTTTTGACCTCTCGGAGCTGAATGGAACGGTTGGTCTTGATGTGAATCACATCACCCATGTCAGATTGATAGATGTTATTGGCTCCATCGGTGCACACAGCTCTTACGATGCTGCTAACCATGTGATCAACGACCCGTTTCCAACGCCATTTCCAATTGGGGGCTTCGATCTGGATGCTATTGGCGTCATTCATCAGGGTGCCGCCGCTTTGACGGAGCTCGACAAGCCCTCCGTTGCAGTTTATCCAAATCCGGCAACAGACTTTATACAAGTTGAGTCTGAAGAAAAACTGACAGTTTCGCTAAGCGATATTACCGGGCAGGTATTACAGCAAATGACGATTGATGGAAGTGGCACTATTGCTGTAAGCCAGTTGGAACATGGTGTTTATTTTCTACGTTTCAAAAATGACAATGGGAAGCAATGGGTAAGGCGTATTTTAAAGTATTAATTGCCGTAGCGCTGCTGTTTGGCGCCTGCAAAAAGGAAGAAGCTTCCGTTAAGCTACCTGCTGATGGGCGTCGGGTTCTGGTTGTGTGCGAAGGAAGTATGGGAAATGGCAATGCCGCCCTCAGTCTGTATCTGCCGGAAAAGGACTCGGTTTATGAGGATGTTTACAAAGCGATCAATAATAAGAGCCTGGGTGATGTTTTCCAGAGCATAACGAAGATCGACGGCAAGCTGTATTGCTGCATCAACAACTCTGACAAGATCATAGTGCTGAATGAAGATCTTAGCCTTAATAATTTTATTTCCGTTCCCAAGCCTCGATACATGCTGCAGGTGAGCCAAAAGAAGGCTTACGTTTCTTCCTTATTTAATAACAAACTATATGTGCTTAATGGCAGCGATCAGACGGTGTATAAACAAATAGACCTCCCTGCTTCCAACGCCGAAGGGATGCTTTTGCACAACAATGAAGTTTTTGTCTGTCCCTGGGATACCGCGAACAACAAAGTATATGTCTTAGACCCATCCAGCGATCAGTTGAAGGATTCCTTCAGCGTTGGCGGGTATGCACCGCAGGAAATTTTACTGGACAGGGAGAATAAACTGTGGATACTTTCAGGAAACGTTTCAAAAGGCAGACCCGCTTTCTTCACGCGTGTGGATCCCGGTACGCGACAGGTGCTCGGATCTTATGCTTTCCCTGCAACAGCCGATGCGGTTCGTCCCGTTATGAGCAACAACAGAGACTCTATCTATTTCATCGAGGTGAACAATAGCGGAGGAACGGACAATAATGGTATTTACCGCATGTCGATTGGCGACGCTAAATTACCACAGCAACCGTTTATTCCTGCGGCTTCGTTTCAGTATTTTTGGGCACTGGGCATTGATCCTGTCAGCGGAGATATCTATGTCGGCGATCCAAAAGGCTTTATTCAAAAAAGTACCGTTTACGTCTATTCACCAGATGGCCAGCTAAAGAAGCAATTCAATGCAGGTGTGGGTGTAGGCCATTTCTACTTTACCTATTGATCTGTGCAGCCCCTTAGCAATCATATTATCATCAAAACAGCAAAGATGGCATTGCTTCCGGCAATGCTTTTTGCGTTGGTGCCAAACGCCAGGGGGCAGGCACTGAAGGATACGCTGCAGGAGTTTCAGTTAAAGCAAAAGAAGCAGCCATATATTTCCGAAGACATACGATTGCAGGCCTTCTCTTCGGGGCAGAAGGTAGTAACTATTGATAGCACGGTGTTGCAGCAATACCAGTTGCAACAGCTATCCAACCTGCTTGCCCAGCAAACCAACGTTTTTATTAAATCGTATGGATTAAATGGATTAGCAACGCTCAATATTCGTGGGTCGTCTGCAGCACAGTCGCAGGTGCTGTGGAACGGAGTCCCGATCAATAACGCGGCACTGGGGATGGCAGATGTATCGTTGCTGCCGGTTTCTCTGATGGATAAGGTGCATTTGGTCTATGGCAGTTCTTCGGCTCTTTGGGGTAGCGGCAATGTAGGCGGGGCGCTGTTGCTGGAATCGGAAACACCTTCTTTTGAGCGCAAAGGCGGCTATTCTCTTGCCGCCGGTATGGGTAGTTTTGGTCAGTACCAGGTTGCCGGAAAGCTGGGGCTCAGCAGCCGGAAGTGGAGTGCCACTACGAACGTCTTTACCCAGACAGCACGCAATAATTTCAGCTATGAAAACGACTTTGGAGAAACGGTGACAACCGCCAATGCACAGTTGAAAGGTTTAGCGCTTCAACAACAACTGGCCTATAAAATAGATGAGAAGAACCAGGTACGGTTGGCAGCATGGTATCAACTTTACAACCGGGAGATCCCCGCTGCGTTGTTTGAGTCTTACTCGGTAAAGAAAAGGGAAGATGCGTCCCTGAGGTTGCTGTTAGATTGGAACAGAAAGGCCGGTAGCAGCCAGACTTATGTAAAAGCCGCTTTTCTGAAAGACCGCATGCACTACCAGGACGCCGCCACCTTTCAGGATTTTGGTAATAATGTTTATCAATATTTCATAGAGGCAGGGTGGAGCAGGAAGTGGCAGCAAAGACATCAGCTACTCTTGTTTGCGCCCGTACAGCTATCGTGGATGAGGCAGGATAATAAAGCAAACGCCCAGAATAAGATAGCGGTTGCCGCAGCGTATCACTACAATGATCTGACAGAGCGTTTCGATGGCAGCATAACGCTGCGTGCCGAACAAATAGACGCCAATACAGTACTAACACCTGGTATCGGTGCCAGCTATGCGTTCACCAGGTCGTTTTCTCTGAGGGCAAATGTTCAGCGGACATACAGGGCGCCGACGTTGAATGAATTGTATTATCAGCCCGGCGGCAATCCTGATCTGAAGCCAGAACAGGGCTGGAATGAGGAGCTCGGATACAAAGCAAGAGGTAAATTATTGGATAAGGTTGCTATTGTCCATGAAGTAAGCATCTACAACAGGACGATCGACGATTGGATACTCTGGCTTGGTGGCGCCATCTGGACTCCTCATAACATCGCGTCCGTCCACAGTCGCGGACTGGAAGTGGAGAACTTGTTTTCTTACCCCTACAGGCGCTGGCAGTTTCATCTTGGCATCAACGGTTCTTATACCCGTGCTACCACCGTATCGAGCTATCTGCCAAACGATGGAAGTATTGGGAAGCAAATTCCATACACACCGCGATTTGCCGCACAAATGAATGCAGGTTTTACGGTAGCAAGCTTCTATTTAAATGTGAATGAAACCGTGACTGGCATACGTTATGTAAATACAGACGAAACCGATGGAATAGACCCTTACCACCTTACTAACATTCAGCTCAGCTACAATCTAAAATGGAGCGAAAAGCACTTATTCTTTTCTGCGCAGGTGAATAACCTTTTTAATAAGAGATACGAGGTAGTAAAGAGCAGGCCAATGCCCGGCATCAACTGGCTGCTATGCCTGCAATGGCAGGGAGCTTTTTAGGTGGTCTGTTTCTTTTAGAGAACTTTCATTCGTAATTTGACGTGTAAATGGAACAGGACATCGTTCAGTACATCGGGGAACAAAAGGTGGCTACCATAGCCTGCGTTGACAATAATATGCCTTATTGCTTCAACTGTTACTACTCTTTTATTGAAGAAGAGGCGCTTCTTATCTATAAATCATCCCTCAATACCCACCACGAACAGCTGCTGGAAAAGAATAAGAATATAGCAGGGACAATTATTCCCGAACAGATAGATGTAACAACCATCCGGGGAATACAGTTTGAAGGAATGCTGCTTAATGAAACATGGGAGCTAACCATGAAAGCGTCATCCTCTTACTACCTTCGTTTCCCTTTCGCTATGGCCGTTCCTGGGAAGCTCTACCTTATCTCGCTTCATTCGGTAAAGTTTACAGACAATACTAAGGGTTTCGGACATAAGCAGCACTGGCAAAAGAAGTAGTCTATACAGCAGGTAAAGATTTCAGCCGGATGGTAAAAATACTACCCCTGCCCAAAGTAGAATGGACCTCAATATGACCTCTGTATAGTTTGATGATCTGGTTAGCAAGCGGCAATCCCAGGCCTGAACCGCTAACAATACTATTCACATCTGCACCGCGGTAGAAGGGACGAAAGATCAGTTCTTTTTCTTCTTCAGCAATGCCCGTTCCATGATCTTCGATAGTAACAACGATCTCTCCCTTTTCATTCTTCAGGCCTACAATCGCCTTTTTATCGTCTGAATATTTGCAGGCATTCAAAGCGATATTCTTAAACGCAGCAAATAGAAGTTCTTCGTTTCCGTATACTGTCAGATCGTTTTCATCGTCTGGTAGTGCTTCAAAAGAAACGCTAACCTCAAACGACTTATTCATCTTTTTCACTTCTGCCGGTAGGCGCATGAGACACTCATCTATTCGCACAGGAGCCAGCTCTATGCCTTTCGCTGAGCCACTTGTTTTGGCAATTTCCAAAAGGCTTTTTACAAGGATGTTCAGCCGCTTTACATCCTCATATACAGAAATTAAAACTTTTTTATACTCTTCATTATCCCGCTCTCGTTGCAAAGCCACCTCTATCTGGCTGCCAATAGAGGCAAGCGGTGTAGAAAGCTCGTGAGAGGCATTGTCTATAAAGCTCCTCTGCGTATTAAATGAAGACTGCAGTCTGTCCAGCAGGTTGTTGATCGTTACTGCAAGCTTTTGCAGTTCGTCTTTCCCTGCACCGGCAAAGAGTCGCTTTGAAAACTGAGTAGAAGAAATATCGTTGATTTTTCCGGTAAGATCGCTGAGAGAACGCACCAGGCTAAGAGAGAAGAAGTACCCCATAGCGATAACGATTATGAGGCTTAGGATATAGGACAGGATAAGTATCAGCCGCAGCTTTGGCAACCATTCTGCCCTGTCGCTATCGCTGGCCGCAGTTATTATATAGTAAGCCTTTCCACTGTGTGCAGTTCGCATCGCTATCGCATCCCGCTCCTTTACCGAAAAGAAAACGGTGGGATGGGTTTTGAGTTGCGATAAGATATTTTTTGGGACGACAAGGGAGTCGGTCTGGTCATCCTGATAATAAAACAACTGATTAAAACCAGAATCCAGCAATATGATGGACTTATCCATCAGTGAACTGGGAGATGTACGATTAATATTCTTTACAATCTCCGGCTTCATCGTATAAGTCCACAGGAGGTTCTGCGTACTTACAGACTTGCGAAGAAGCCGGTCATTAAACTGATTGATGCGGTTTTGTGCCGAAAAGAAATAGACCGAAGTACATAATAGCAACAGGACAATCGTTACAGTAATAGTGTAGGCTAAAGTTATCCTGTATCTTATCTGCATTTATTATACGTCGTCCTTTAAAATGTAGCCCATGCCTACATGGGTGTGAATGAGCTTCGGGGTAAAGCCTTTATCCAGTTTTTTTCGAAGGAAGTTTACATACACGTCAATTACATTCGTCTGAGGATCGAAGTCCGTCTCCCAAACATTTTTAGATATATCTTCCCTTGAAACAACTTTGTCTTTATTTCTGATCAGGTATTCGAGCAATTGAAATTCCTTTGCCGTAAGCGTAATCTTCTGTCCGTCGCGTCTTGCTTCTTTGCGATTCAGGTCGAGCTCCAGATTAGCAACCGTCAGTACCGGCACATCTTCAAATGCATATTTACTTATTTCTGCCCTTCTGAGCAATGCCTTTATCCGTGCAAGCAACTCCTTAAATTCAAACGGTTTTGATATATAATCATCTGCGCCAAGATCAAATCCCTCTATCTTATTTTCGGTAAAGTTGAGCGCTGTGAGCAGCACAATAGGCACAACCTTATTCTTCTCCCGGATCATTTTGCACAATTCGTAACCATTAATATAAGGCAGGTTTATGTCCAGAATAACGAGATCAAAGCTGTTGTTGAAAAAAAGCTCTTTTCCTTCCTTACCATTATAAGCTATAGTTACATCATAGTCATGCTCTTCTAATCCGGATTGAATCGTATCCGCTAATTTCTTTTCATCTTCTACAAGTAATATTCTTGGTTTCATGGATTCGGAGAATTTTTAAAATATAGATGGTGATTTAAATGACAGCAAGGCGCCAAAGTACAAAAAATGACCCGTTCGTCAAGGTACGAAAAATTAGAATGTGCTTAAAATCAGCTTTCTATTCGTCTTTGTAATTCGAAGGGAGTATAAGACAGTACATATGCCGGGTTATGGGTACGGACCTTTCATTTTTTTACAATTCTGTTATTTATCGACCCTTTAATTGCGTTTGTTTCTTTTTATCTTGTTGCAGATAAGTCAATCAGTTATGAAGAAACTCTTTTTGCTCAATGCAGTGGCCCTATCTTTTCTGCACACACAAGCCCAACAGTTTACCGGCCTTGCCGGGAGTGAATTTCCGGTAGTTAACCTTGTTCCGATGAACCCTTCTTTCATTGCAAAAAGCGAAAAAGGAATTGAAGTCAATGTTTTCAGTGTTTCTCTGATGGCGGGCACCAATGCTTACAGTTTTTCAAAAAACTATGGCTTTGGTCCGGCAAAGGAAGATGAGGACTATTTTAAGGACCACAGAAGCGGTTATAAATTCATGTGGGGCAATATAGACCTGATGGGCCCGGCTATCGCCTTTACTGTGAAAGATCAGTACCATCTGGGTATATATACCAGGTTCCGCCAGATAACGAACGGAGGAAACCTCAGCAACGGCGCTTTTCAGTTGATGGGAGCAGTAGACGACGCCACGCCTTTTCCTACCGCTGCCAAAATGGAGAATGCAGGATTTTCCACCCATTCATTTTCTGAAGTGGGCCTGACCTATGGCAAAGAGATCAGCAATGATCTGAACAACATTATGCGGTTAGGCGTAACCGTAAAGTATGTAATGGGAGTGGCGGCCGGTTCGCTTTTCTCCTCTTCTATGCTGTACGAAAAGAATGCTAAGGACTCTACGGCTGCGTTGAAAGGCGATATAACGGCGCTTTACTCAAAGGATTTTTCCGGTTATGTAGACAACGACCCCGCAAATGATCTCGATCCGTTTAGCAGGGCAGGGCATGGAAGTATCGGTTTTGACCTGGGCTTTCATTATGAGTACCATCCTTATGCGGACCCCAACAATCCTACCCCTTATACATTCATGATCGCTGCCTCTCTTACGGATATTGGTACTATAGGGTATGATGCTGACACCGGCAGCGGTGTCTATAATATAGATATAAAACAAAAGGCAGATTGGCAGTATGAGAGAAGGCCCGGTGAAGATTTTGCGTCTTATTTTGGCAGACTGAAGACCGACAGCCTTATCGTTCAGAAAGATAGCCCTTCCGTTTTTAAAATGGGCCTGCCCACCGCCTTCCGGCTGAATGTAGACTGGAATATGAGTGAGCATATATGGCTTGGAGTAAATCTTTTGCTGAACCTGCGCGGCGATAATGGAAGTGTTTTTCGTCCTGCTTATGTCAACTGCCTCAATGTTACGCCACGATACGAAAAGGGCTGGTTTATGGTGGGCCTGCCATTCTCGCTTTGGGGGCATCAGACATTGAGCGTGGGAACAGTGCTAAGAGCCGGACCGCTGTTTGTCGGCTCTACCTCCATCATTTCCACCCTGGTAGGAAAGCAAATGAGGAACGTAGATGCTTATGCAGGACTAAGTTTTAAGATACCGAAAAAGAAGAACTATAGTTATTAATAGCGGCATTACAACACTTCGTCATTGCGCTGGCCTGCCCAAAGCAATCTATTGTTAATGCTCGCATCACCTCTTCTTTCTTTCGGTGTCGAAAGAACGGCGAAGCCCTCATAAGCGCCTTAAAAGCAAAAAATCGTAAGCGAATAAAGAAGCAAAGAAAGACTTTGACAAATCCAATGGCTCCGCCGGATTTGTCGGGCTATACGCTGTTAACGTAGTTCTCTGCCTGGCTCTGTGACGCTGGTTTTTATGCCGAGCTGGAGGGCGTGAATTAATTTTTGTGCTACCATCATCATTGATGGGCTACTGGCCGCAGTCAAAACATAAAAAAGGCGTCATCATATGCTCAGCAGCGGAGAATAGAAATACTGAAGCTGAAAAGGTTCGCTGCCATCTACCATTTCTTTGAAGAAGAAAGTATAGACTGACATTCAATCATCCACACTCTGGTCACCCACATGCAAGTCACATTAACACACTTCGTCATTGCGCGGACGTGCCCAAAGCAATCTGTTCTTGTTTTATTTTCATGCGTCACGGCAGCGAAGAGAGAGGCGTGGACGCCGAAAAGAGTTAGCTGCCATCTACTATTTCTTTGAAGAAGAAAGCATACACTAACATTCATTCATCCGTACTATGGTCCGCCCCATGCAAATCACATTACAACACCCCGTCATTGCGCGGGCTTGCCCAAAGCAATCTTTTCTGTGTAGGGAGAGGCTCTGATGGACCAGACAATTATGATTGTCATGTTCGGCACTGGTCTCTACTCTCAGAGGAATCAACATTACAACACTTCATCATAAGGCGAGGCAAATAAGATATCACCTTTCTTTGTGGAGGAAGGC